>NZ_JANMZA010000669.1:0-9185 GCF_031382685.1 Chamaesiphon sp. OTE_8_metabat_110
TCGATCGCCCCAAACATCACACCATGATCCGTCAATGCGATCGCAGGCATCCCCAAATCTACCGCTCGATCGACCAAATTCGGCAACTGACTAGCTCCGTCTAGCAGGCTATAGTCACTGTGCATGTGCAAACCAACGAAAGACATAGGGCAATATTTAGCGCAGGTAGATAGCGTTATTATAATACCCCTTTCAATAGTACTTCAGCACTATTTTAGTGAAATTTGGCTACACCGAGATTAAATTTGATACTATGTACATAATTGCGTACATAAAATATGTTCTCTACCGAAATCACCTCGCCGACTGAAGCCAGAGCTGGATTCTTTCAATTGATCGATCGAGTCGCTCAGAGTCACCAAGTTTGTATCATCAATCGCCGCGATGGTGAGAATGTGGCTTTGATCGCCGAATCAGATCTTAATAGCCTCATCGAAACCGTCTATCTGTTCCGTTCTCCTGCAAATGCGCGTCACTTACTCGATTCGATCGATGAATATCGCTCGGGTAAACTAGTGGCGCAGAGCATTGAAGAATTACTCCAAGAGTTAGGGGTCGATGGCGAAGAAGAAAAAATCTGAAGAACCGCCAGAAATAACTCCCGTTCAAATTATTCGATCGAGTCCGGTATTTACTGCCAAACTCAAAGAGGACTTGGGTTGGTGGTATAAAAATGATTCTAAAAAAGCAGCTAAAATCCTAGATATGGTAACAGCCGTAATGTCAGATCCGTTTACCGGAATTGGCAAGCCGGAACCTTTAAAGTATCTAGATTCGGATTATTGGTCGCGCCGCATCGATCTCGAACATCGATTAATTTACATAGTGAATAACGAGCAAATTATCTTCTTCGCCTGTCGCTATCACTATGAGTAACTGGTTACGATCGCAGTTGGCAAGAAACTAGAATTTTAAATCATAATCTTCCTCTAAGGGAAGATCGAAAATAGCTCCTCTTGCAATCAAATCTTGTTTCATTAATTCAGAAACGCCTGAGTTATATCCAAATTTAGTATTTTTGACGTCAGCATCATTGAGATTGGCTTCTCTTAGATTAGTATCTCTTAGATCGGCACTATTTAAATTTGCACCAACAAGGATGGTATTCCTCAGGCTAGCACTACTCAAATTGGCATAAGCCAAATTAGTACCACATAGGTTCGCATACGTTAAATTGGCATAAATTAGATCGGCATACATCAAATTGGCATGACTTAGATCGGCACGACTTAGATCGGCATATCTCAAATTAGCATGGCTCAGATTGGTGTGACTTAGTTCAGAACGTCTCAATTTTCGATAAAGTATCGGTCGTTCGAGAACATCTTTAATTAAAATCTGTTTCCGCAACAAATAGAGAGATTGCTGAGATTCAAGCGAAGTAGCAATAAACGCGGCATCCTGAAAAACTGAAGATACTTCTTCAAATTTTACCAGTTTTTCGGATCTCGATTTGTCGTTATTTATCGATGGACGATCGAGATTTTCTCGCGCTAGATCTTCATCTCGATCGATAGCATGACGATCTAGATTTTCGATTATTTTTGCAGTTGGAGTATTACTAAAGTAATTATCGATCGCTTCTTCAACTTTAGTGTGGTCTATCATCTAACTAACCTGCATAGATCTATATATTTTAAAAATCTTTTTGGGTCAATAATATCGATTCAGCTATCGATTTTATATCTCTAACTGCCACTTGAATGTGGGATTTGTTGTAGATTGCCGAGTTTGGATATACCTCTTCACCTTCTTGGAAACAAGCACAGTCATAATTGTTACGACTAGAAATAAATCCTGTGTCGAGTATTCGTCGTGCTGACTCTATGTTGGTGCCATGATACCCTACTAATTCAACAGGATCGAGGATGGAATCGGACATTTAGATCGGGTAGCCAATTATTTTATTCTAGCTTTGTTTCCTGGTAACAGCTACTTTCTGCGAAGGGGACTGTATGCACTAATAAATTTGCTTTTCGGTCACATTTTCTCTCTCGTTCGTGTAACGTAGGTGAAGCCTAATCGCCTTTGCTATGGTAATACGACAGTTACTTTGCATATTTTGCATACCAACTGTCGTCTTTAGTGAATTAGATTTCTCGATTCAGATCGACTCCTCAATTGTCAATAAAAACTACCAGCACGATTGGCGATGCTACTTTTGCCAATCGTACTGTATCAGTAAATAATATACTAACAATGTTAGCGGATTGTTTTGAGTGCATCTTCTTGTTTCATTACCATATCGGTAAAGATGCTCATCACCGTGCGATTGCGTAATTTGATATTGGCATTTAGCGCCATCCCTGACTTGAGTGTCGATGGCTTACCTTTGATCGTCATGCTCTGTTTGTCGAGCTTGATGATGGCTGGAAACCGCTCGTAGGGGTGGGCTTGGTCGGCGGGTAACGCGTCAGAGCCGATCGAGACTACCTGACCTTTAACGTCACCAAACTCCGTAAAGTTAAAGGTGTCAATCCGCACATCGACAGGCATTCCGGGCTTGACAAAACCAATATCTCTATTGGTGATGAACACTTTGGCAGTTAAGATACTATCAGGGACAATCTTTAAGATTGGTTCGCTCGAAGTAGCGACAAAACCTGGCGTTCCAGCTTTGAGTTCAAATACGGTACCACTGACGGGGGCAACGATATCTTGATATTTGAGATTGATTTTCGCCTGACTGATTTGGGCATTAATATCGGCAACTTTACGATCCATTTCGACGATGGTTTTATTTAATTGCCCATCTATTTCAGCAATTTGTTTGTCATTAGCGGCAATTTTGGCAAGCAAGTCTTTCTGGGAAACTGCAACCGTATTTTTGAGTTTTTCGCGACTTTGACTGGTTGCCATTGTCAGACGATTGTATTCACGATCGAGTTGAGCGATTTCTTGTTGATTCTTCTTGATTTGTTGTTGTTGGCTCTGAATTTCGAGGCGGGAATTTGCGAGTAATTCTTGTTCGTCTTGTTGGAGTTTGCGGTATTGGTCGTTGAGTTGGAGGACTTCACTTTGGCGGGCGGTGACTTCTTGTTCCTGCTTGAGCACTTGGTTTCGCGACAGCGCGCCCGCTTCGCCTGCTGGTTTTAAACTATTAAGGATTGCCTGATTGCTGGCGGTAAGGCTTTGGGCGGCTTGATAGCGATTGCGATTTTCTGCCATTTGGGCGGCAATTTGCGATCGTTTGGCGGTAGTTTTGGCTTCAATATTGGCAATTACCGCTTGAGAATCAACTAATAGTTCGCGTGTCCCTGCCTGTTTGCCGCGATTTTCGCGCATTTGATTGTCAAATTGCCCGACTTCGAGTTGTCCGGAACTAGTGCGCGAAGCTGTTTCCGCGCGGCTAGACTGGAGTCGTTGGCGTTGTTCGGTGTCGAGATTGGCTAAGTCTGTCCCGTTGAGTTCGGAGCGGTAGAGGCGGTTTTCGGCGAGGATCGAGCTGCGACTCTTGGTGAGGGCGAGGATTTCCGGGCGCACATTTAGTTTGGCGAGGTCTTGCGGACTAACAGTGCCGACTCCTTGACTGAGCAAGCTTTGATAAAAGCGGGTTTCCGCTGTCATCGATTCGAGATTTTTTTGGAGGGAGGCGAGAGTCGTTTGGGGAACGGTGGATTCTAGGCTCAATAATTTTTGACCAGCGGTAACTTTATCGCCTTCTTTAATGGCGACTTCTTTGACTACGCCACCTACGGGTACCTGCACGTCTTTAACTTTGTCGGTTGGTTCGAGCTTCCCCTGGACGGTAATGGCTTCTTCAAGCGGTGCCAAACACGCCCAGGTAATTAAACCAGTCGTAATCCCCAAAATCGTCCAGACGATGCCTCGCGACCAAGCTCGCGACTGTTGAAAGACTACCGATTGCTCGGATGGTGCCCGGTAGGTATCGATGCCACCGCGTTCGACTTTTTGCAAGCTGTCGGGTTCGATCTTGCGCTTAGCAATTTTACTAGTGCCGCTTAGAGCTAGATCTGATTTGCGATCGGGATTATTCATAATTAATTGATAGTTAATAATTGCTAATTAATTATTTAACTGTGGTAGTAAGTGTTAAACCTGTCTGGTGAGCAGTGGTCAGCGATCGACTCGTACTAAGCGACAGCCAAAGTATCGCCGTTGGCGTAGCCCCGCCTTGCGGCACTGCGCCTAACGCCTAAAACCTAATTAGTAAAGGCGATATTTTCCTGGATCGTGCTGCAAAATCATAGCACATTCTGTAGTGCTATGCCAACTTGCTGGCGATCGGACGTAGAGTTCGGTACTGGTAATATCATACTTGTTGATGACAATCCACTTAGAGTTAATTCGATACAAACGGGGCATTAATTTCACCCTGGTATCTTTTAATTCTCAATTCTCAATTAATTTAGGATTTTTGCTCTAAACCAAAACCTACCAAGTCGATCTCCGTTGGCACCTCACCCGGCTGAGGACGCCGATAAGTGACGATCGTCCGCAGTCGAGACTTGTCACTTATCAAGCGAATTTGGTCTACTGCGACCGATCGACTATAATATGTTACCAATTCTAAAGTTTGGCGGGTAGGTTGATAGGTAAACCGACCCGTAATTGCACCTGATTCCGAATAACCCTCATCCCGCAGATATAAGCCCCGGATTAGTTCTGAACTTTCAGCGATTTTTGCCGCTAGCGGTAGAGCTGGCGCGAGAGGATCGACGGCTAATAGGTGTGGTGCGGCAATTGCGCTCTCAGGGACGAATAGCGCCTTGAGATTCATCGAAACTTGTTCGCCTTTTTCGGATACCGTAGCAAAGCCAATTCTAAAGCCCGGAAATTGGGCGATCTCCTCCGGTGCGCCAATACTACCAACTGGCAGAAAAGCTGAAGAAATCTGATATTTCTCGGCTGATTCTAGTCCAGCTACGTTAAATTCAGTATAGGATCGCTCTACTTCATTGTGGCGGACATAATGATAGGTTCGTTCGGTTTTCCATGTGCCGACACAAGCTGAAAAGAAGTCTTCAATTTCTAGCATTTTTTAGCGATTTTGCGATACTGCTGCGCGCGACTGGAACTCTATTTTAGCAAGGTTAACCTAGGTCGATGAGTTCGATCGAGCAATCTATGTTATCTACTAGCGATTTAAACCGTAGTTTGCTGCGAAAGTCAGGCTTTAGGCTTTAGGCTTTAGGGGGAATAATAGACGAAAAAAATACTAGCGAAGATTTTGTTTTTACTTTCGCAGGAGGTCTAATAGGTTGCTGCGTGACATCAAAGGATGATGCCGATCGCGATCGAGTTTAATTAAATAGTAGTCAAATAATAGTTGCTATTTACTGATGGGAGTTAAATTACCTCTATATCATTAATTAATAATTAAGATTGCAATTCTTATGAAAAGTTAAATAATTCAGCAATAAGTTAACAAATCCAGATTTACTCTCTAAGATCGAGGGAAATTACTATGAGGTATGAAATGGAATCAATCCAGCAACAGATTAGTACCTTGACCCGCAAGGTCGATCGAGTCTATCAGATTATCGATCGACTGAATCAGCAGTTCGAGCCGACCGAGCCGCATGTCAGTGGGGAAGAAACATCGATTAGGCACCCACTCAACCGCGAGGAGTCACAACCCGCTAGCAGCGATATGCGGCGGTTATCCGCACACCCTAACTACCGCCGCAATGGCTATGCCGATCTGCCCAGTGGTGCCAATTATCGGCACGATACATCGGAGTGGGTTATCGCCCAGCAAGATGTACTCATCGATAGTAGCGGTGTCGAAATCAGCCAACACCAAATCAAAGAGCAGGATCTAGCGCCACAAATTCAAATCCAGCGCCTCACAGCTCAATTGACTGCTGCCTACAACCGGATTGCAGCTCTAGAAGAACAGTTGCTCGCCAGGCGGTGGAAGTAGTTGTTAATTGCACTGGCGAGCTGACGGATCGGTACAATTACCGATCGATGGCGACTCCCTGTAGTGAAATGACGATCGATTTAGAAACTGGCTCTGTCGGTATTGGCGTCTTTACATCTCTACATCTGCCTGATACCAACGCCCCCATCAAGGGCATCAATCGATTCGAGCGTCACTCGATCGGCGATGTGGCAGATGCGCTAGTCACAAATTATGCGGATGCAGATTGCGTCATATACTGATTTTACTTGTATGGAATAAATAGTTGTAGTAACCTTGGCAATATGACCCAAAGCGTTGGCGTAGCTTCTCATGAGAGAGAATCGCCAATCTTAGTTATTGCCGATAGTTATCGAATTGCTAGATTCGATCGCATTTTCATGGTCAAATCGCCAAATATGTGAAAATTGGGATCGGCATAATTACTAACTACTATAATCTATAGTGTATACAACTATAACCAGATGAACAAACAAATCTTAGTGACTGGTGGGGCTGGTTATATTGGCTCCCACACGATCGCCCAATTGGGTGATGCTGGATATGAGATTGTGGTATATGACAATTTATCTACAGGTGCTAGCAGTGCATTGACCTATGGGACACTCGTCCTGGGCGATTTAGCCGATCGACAACAATTGAGTCAAGTATTTGCTAATTATAACTTTGATGCGGTCTTACATTTTGCTGCCAGTATTTCTGTGCCAGAATCTGTCATCAAACCACTGGATTATTACAGCAACAATACCGCAAATACCCTCAATTTGCTCCACTGCTGCGATCGATTTGGCGTCAATAAACTGATATTTTCTAGTACTGCGGCAGTCTACGGACAACCCAAAGTCAACCCGATTACCGAAGCCACATTACCCGAACCGCTCAATCCTTACGGCAGTTCTAAACTGATGAGCGAACGCTTAATCCGCGACTATGCGCTGGCATCCGATCTGCGCTATGTCATTTTACGGTACTTCAATGTTGCTGGTGCCCAGATGAGTGGTAAGCTCGGACAATCGGGCAAAAAAGCCACTCACCTCATCAAAGTCGCTTGTGATGCTGCTTTAGGTCAACGTCCGCACATGAGCATCTTTGGGACTGATTTTGACACTCCTGACGGTACGGGCATCCGCGACTATATTCACGTAGACGATCTCGCCCGCGCTCATGTCGATGCACTGGCGTATCTCAATGTCCCTCAGCAACCCAGTCAGATTTTAAATTGCGGTTACGGACAAGGTTACAGCGTCCGTCAAGTCATCGAAACAGTCAAAGAGATTTCGGGTGTAGATTTCCAAGTCATTGAAGCCCCACGCCGCGAAGGCGATCCTGCTTGCGTAATTGCCGCCGCCGCTCAAATCGGTCAGACGCTGGGCTGGAAACCACGCTTCAACGATCTCGAAACGATCGTGCGTAGTGCCCTAGCCTGGGAAAAGAAGTTAATTGCGAGTGTACCCGTCGGAGAGTTAGTTAAATAACCCAAGTCGCTACCTATAACCTCAGCGGTTAGAAACCGCTGCTCGTAATACAAAGTCCGCCTACGCGGACTAATTTATTAGTCCGCGTAGGCGGACTTTGCAGCATTAGCCGCGACTTGAGTCGCAGGCATTCTATACGGTAGCAACTTAGGTTAAATAACTGTGGTGGAAGCACAGGAATACCCTAACTTGATTAATTTGCTATGGTTAAATCAGAACTGAGCACGATTCTCGTTCCGAGAGGCTCCGCCAACGAGCTAATTGCTTTGACACCAGCTAGGTGAAACAATCTCAGCTAGCTGGCGTCACTGAGCATATCGACCAAACAGAGCGAAAGTATTAAATTGTTTGGATCTTTACCGTTTTATCCGATTAGAACTAAAGGAATATTACCGATGCAGTTTAAGAAAATCTGTGGTTCGATGTTCGCAGCGATTGTCGCGCTCGAATCGACTCAAATGATGCCAGCTTCAGCCCAGCTAGTGCCCGAACCGTGGGTAACAGTCGGTAGCAAAAATGGCACTGTTAGCTATGGTGCTGGTGTGAAGGTGTTCGATCTCGGTGCCGAGATTGCCACATCTGAAGGCACTACAGGAGTTGACGTGCTCAAGTTCTTTGGCTTCCCGATTGTCTCTCCTTATGCTGGATTAGGTATTTATGGTGACAAAGGTGTCGCTTATTCTGGTGGCGTTCACTTCACTCCACCTGGTAATACCTTTTATGGACTTGGCTATCATTCTATTCGGGGAATTAACGGTCAAGTTGGCATTAAGTTCTAGAACTAGTTGCTTCCTTGGTGGTGGTGTGAAGTCAATGCTACCTGACAACACCACTTTTGAACATCAAGATCGTTTCCGACTGTACATTAACGATCTTGGCATCGAGTTCTAGAAAATAATAGAGGATCGGGTAAGTTTTTTACACCCATAATCCCTGTCCCCTACCACCTTTTCTTTGCTCATGTTATTAAACTCTATACAACGTCAAAAATTAGATGGTGGTAACGATCGCGAATTCTATAATACGCCGCGATTTGTTACCCACGTCGATGAAGGATTCATCGATCGATTGACGACTCTCTACCGCGAACGGCTCCAGCCAAACACGCGGATCTTTGACATGATGAGTAGTTGGGTATCGCATTTACCCAGCGAGCTGAAATTTGAATTCATCCAAGGACATGGTTTAAATGAAAAGGAATTAGCTAAGAATCCGCGATTCGATAAGTACTTCGTTCAAAATCTCAACCAAGATCTCAAATTGCCATTAGCAGATGCGAGTTTTGACGCAGTGTTAAATACTGTTTCCGTTCAATATCTTCAGTATCCCGAAGCAATTTTTGCGGAAGTATATCGAGTTCTCAAGCCTAACGGACTTGCAATCTTCAGCTTTTCCAATCGGATGTTTTATAACAAAGCGATCGCGGCTTGGCGCGATGGCAGCGAAATCGATCGAGTCGAATTAGTCAAGAGTTATTTCAACTCAGTCTCTGGATTTAGTACCCCAGAAACGGTCGTCCAAGTCAGCCAAGTTCCCGACTTATTGCGCTGGATGGGTGCTGGTGGTGGCGATCCTTTCTATGCAGTCATCGCTCAAAAAATTGGTTAGAAAAATCCTAGTTTAACATGAGTTCGGGATAAGGAAAACTGATTTGCTCCGCTCAATCACCGCCCTGAACTATAAGTGTCTCCTTCGGAGAGGCGTCGCCAACGGGCTAAAAGCAAAAGTTCGTTGAAACGAAATACCAAATTGAGTAGTTCGTTTCAACGAACTTTTGCTTTTAGCCCCTGCTTGGTGCGTTTCCCGACCATGGAAACGCACCA
>NZ_JANMZA010000066.1:0-8731 GCF_031382685.1 Chamaesiphon sp. OTE_8_metabat_110
TTAGAAGCTGAAGCCGCCCGGAAGTTTGTGGCGATGGAACTACCGAAAATTGAAACTGAAGTCAAACGAGCCGAAAACGATCTGCGCTTATTTAAAGAGCAGTTTAACGTTGTCGATCTACCGACAGAAGCCACCAAGTCAGTAGAAACAATCACCACCCTCAACAAAGAAATCACTTCGGCTTCCGCACAGCTAGCTGCCGAAACTTCCAGATTAGAGGGATTGAAGAGCTTGTTTGGTGGTAGGGATGCCCAAGCCACCATCCAATCAGGACTGGTGAGCGAATCGCCTGGATTGCAAAAATCGCTCAAAGAGCTGCAAGAAATCGAATCCAAGCTCGCAAGCGAAAAAACCCGCTTTAGCGATAACGATCCGAGCATTCTCAACCTCAAAGAGAAGCGCCAAGCACTAGTCGAAATCCTTCAAAAACGCTTTAAACAGAGTTTAGTTGGGGACAAGCAATTCCAAGGGAAAATCGTCGAACTGCAACCATCGGGGATTCAAAGTAATCTGATTGCCGACTTTGCTAAGAGTGAAGCGCAACGCACTAGCCTTCAAAAGCAGATTGCCGCACTGGTATATGTCGTTGATGCCTACAAACAGCGCATGAACGCGCTACCGAAGTTGGAACAGCAGCAAAACGCGCTCGGACGCAAACTGGAAACCACTCGCACCAACTACAAAACACTCCTGAGCAAGCTGCAAGAAATCGAAATTGCCGAAAACCAAACCCTCGGTAACTCTAGAATTCAGACTCATGCCGACTTACCCCAAGAAGCCCTCTCGCCCAAGAAAGCCCAGAATATCGCCATTGGTGGGTTCTTAGGACTATTCCTCGGCGCGGCGACTGCGTTCCTCCTCGATGGTACCGACAAACGGATTAAAACTTCCGAAGAAGCCAAATCCTTATTACCTGGATACCCGATCTTGGGTCAAATTCCCGTCTTTGAGAAAACGCGCCAATTGCCCAAACTTGGTAAATCTACTGCAAGAACTCCCGGTCAACTAGTCTTAACTGGCATGACTAGTGGCATCGAGGGTGAATCCTTCCGGATGTTACAGACCAACCTCCAATTCTTAAATGCCGATGATAGTCTCAAGGTTGTAGTAGTTTCTAGCTCCCAGTCTGGTGAAGGTAAATCCACCGTCGCTGCTAACCTCGCCCTAGCAGTCGCCGAACTCGGTAAAAAAGTACTGCTAGTCGATGCTGATATGCGGAAACCCGCCCAGCATCTGATTTGGAGACAGAGTAACTACGAGGGACTCAGCAACGTCCTCAGCGGACAATGCGATCGTCAAACTGCTACTAGTGAAATCCAACCCAACCTGTTCCTGATGACGGCTGGTGTCGTACCCCCCAACCCCGTAGTCCTCATCGACTCGGTACAGATGAGTACGTCTATCGCTCAATGGTCGCAGGAATACGATCTCGTCATCATCGACTCACCACCACTGACAGTCGCTGCGGATGCCGCAATCTTGGGTACCCAAGCTGGCGGACTAGTATTCGTCCTGCGTCCGGGTGTTGCTGACAAGGAATCTGTAGACTACGCTCAAGAAATCGTCACTCAGTCCAAACTTAAGGTCTTAGGAATGGTGCTCAACGGTGTCGATCTCGACAAGCAAAGCCGTTACAACCACTATTACTACTCTTCGCAGACAGCTAGAAGTAGTGAAGAAGGGGGTGGCGTCGGTTCTAAATTATTAAGTGGGACTACTCCCAATCGCACTCGTTAATTTGAGCTGCTAAATTAAGTAAATAAAGGGGTGGGAGATCGATCTTCCACCCCTTTATCGATCGCAACCATTAGAGATATGCTGGTTGGGGCTGTTGGGTTTCGCCTTGCTATGTCTTGTCGCACACAACTGGGAGGTTCCCTCCCAGTTGATGCGCCGCTACCCAACCTACAGATCTAAATAACTACAGACCTTTGGGTGGGTGTGTTGGGTTTCATTCTTCAACCCAACCTACAGATCTATTTTTACTCTCGATGCTCATTCTGAGCGCCCTAGCTGGGTGTGTTGGGTTTCATTCTTCAACCCAACCTACAAATTTCGGGAGAACGAATTGCTGTGTCAAAACTGGTTAAGCTTAGGGTGAGGTTATTTGCGTGACTATGCCTACTTTACCTGCGATCGAATCCGACAATCTTACCAGTAATCAGGCTGAAATCATGGCTCGGTGGCGGCAAGGATTGCGCCCAGGACAGCGAACATTGGCAGACTGGCGGGGAGGGTTATTGGCAGTCTCCGCAGTGCCAGGAGCGGGAAAGTCTCACAGTATGGCGGTCGCCGCCGCGATTACGATCGCGACCCAGAAATTACATCAACGCCATCAGTTAGTAATTGTCACCCTGACGCGATCGGCAGCCGCGAATATTAAGGATAAGATTAAAAGTTGTCTCAAAGAACTGGGCTTGCCACCGATCGGGTATAGCGTCAATACCATTCATAGTCTGGCATTGAGTATCGCCACCAAGCATCCCGAACTATCGAAATTAGATTTGACAGATCGGACTTTAGTCATGCCCTCGATCGGTCATAAGCTGATCGATGATACCATCCAAAGCTGGCTGAGTCGATATCCTCAGAGTTACCGCGATCTGTTAGCAGGCGAGAGCTTCGACGGCGAAGAGACCGAGCGATTGCGGCGTCAGTCGGTATTGAAAACCGAAATCTTACCCAGTTTGGCATTTACTACCGTTCGCGAAGCAAAAAGTTCGGGCTTGTCGCCGACGGAACTCTGGGAGATTGCCAAAATATATCCGGATCGCTACGATATCTTGAGTATTGGTGCTGGGCTGTATGAGGCTTATCAGGAGCTGCTGGAGAGCAAAGGGTATTCAGATTACGATGAGATGATTGCGGGAGCCTTGCGAGTGATGCGAGACCCCGCTGCGTGCAGATTGTGGCAGCAACAGGTCTATGCAGTATTTGAAGATGAGGCTCAAGATTCGAGTCCCTTACAAGAGCGGCTATTGCGCCATCTGGCAGGCATTCCCGATCGAGCTGACCTTCCCCCCAATTTAATTCGCGTTGGCGACCCGAATCAAGCGATCAACTCTACCTTTACCCCTGCCGATCCCAGATATTTTCGAGAATTTTGCCAAGAGTGTAGCGATGTTGTCAATCCAGATGCCAGTTCGCGCTTGGAAAAGATGGAACAAGCCGGACGCAGTACCCAGGTAATTATGGATACGGCTAATTTTGTCCTCAATTGGGGTAACAATTATTTGCAACCGCCAGCTAAATCCGAAGACGATGCTGCAAATTTAGCCGATCTCCAGCCGGAGTCAGTCTTTTGGCTCCAAACTATTCGCCCGGTATTATTAGGCGACGCGCAACCAAATCCGATCGCCCAAGATGGCGGCGTTGAATTAAATACTCCCAGTGATGTGTATGAATCCGTCCGCACGATCGAAGGACGATTGACAACTTTATTTAAGGCAAATCCGACAGCAAATGCCGCAATTTTAGTACGGGAAAATCGCCAAGCAAAGTTTATTCTCGATCGATTAGCTGACTGGAAGCGATCGCATCCGGAAATCAAACTTTTTGAAGCCGGGGAAGGCGATCGGACTTCTAAAATTCCGGGAGAAATTCTAATCTTATTTCAGTTTACCATGCGACCGCATTCACCCGATTATCTCAAAGCAGTACTCAAGGTGTTATTAAGTCGTAAACTAATTGAAGCTCAAGATATCGATGCTCTGGCGGTATTTCCCGAACGATTTTTGTATCCCAATATTTTAGAAACTCCGCAAACTGAAATAACCCAAAGAGCGCGAGATATTTGTTGCGAACTGCTGCGATCGCGATTGACATTACCGCACGATCGGCTGATTGGTTATTTGGGCGATCGGTTAAACTATCAAGCGTCAGAACTGGCAACAGCCGATAAATTAGCCGAGCGGATTGCCTTGCAAACATACGGGCGTAGCTCGATTTATGCCACGATCGAAGTACTCCAAGAAATTGTCACTACCGAAGGTTTTGAAAACATCGATGATGGCTCGGAGTCGCGGTATACAGCATCCGGACAAGTGACGATTATTACTATGCACAAAGCGAAGGGATTAGATTGGGATTATGTCTTTATTCCCTTTTTAAGCGATCGCATTCCCGGACAATTATGGACGCCCCAAGGTGCTAAATTTTTAGGTGACTTTACCCTCGCAGAAGTCGCTCGTGCCAAAATTCGCGCTCATTTACATCAGCAGTTATTACCGACACCTAGAGATGCTTGGGAACTAGCTAACTATCTCAAGCAAGGTGAAGATTTGCGGCTATTATATGTGGCAATTACCCGAGCTAAAAAATTATTATGGTTAGCCGCCGAACGCGAAGCCCCATTTCTGTGGAATCGATTTAATTGGCAACAGGGAGATCGACTGCAAGAAAGTAAACCATCGCCATTTTTTATAGCTCTATGCAAACAGTTTCCCAAATTAGTATGTAGGATGTAAGAATACGGATTATGTCCTTCGATCGAGCTGAATTTATTACACTGCTAATCTCGATCGCGATCGAGACATTAATTGTTGGAATTTGGGGTAAACTTCGACAGCTAGATTGGCGACTGCTGGCGCTCGTTGCTGTTGCAAGTACGCTGATTACACATCCAATTTTATGGCAAGTCTTTAATGACTTATTGCCGAAAGTGAATTTAGATCGAGATCTAGAAGATCGCTTCAATTATTTGGCATTACTACTCGAAATTCCAGTAGTATTAGCTGAAGGGATCGTGTATAAATGGGTAATGAAATATTCCTGGCGATCGAGTATGACGATCTCCCTGATGGCTAATCTTACTTCTTATCTAATGGGACTATGGTTGGTATCTCTAGCCTACGATCGGTAGCAATCAATAAAAGTGGAATTTCAATCCAAGCATGAATACTTGCCACAACACCATACCCAGCACGCGTTAGGATAAAGGTATGTTGAAAAGAAATAAATAACAGCATGGAAATACCACCAAGTAACAAGTAAAAATATCTAGTCGGATGCTGAATTGGTGAATTATCGAAGTCGGGTGTCCATCGCGAAAATAAGCCGATGACTACTGCATAGTGCATACATTGAAGAAAAGCCACCGCCGAAAATAACGGATAAGCGAGCGCCGATTGTTGCCAAGATGGAGCGATAAAAGCTCGTAGATAAGTGTCGTTGATTTCCGATGGTAAGTTGACAATCGGTACTAATTGATAAAGGATAATTATTAATGGCAACAATCCAAAAAATACCCCACAAATCCAGATGATTCGGGGCGATTTAAAACCTTGGCGTTCGAGAATAAAACCAACGGGAGTAAGATTGTGAAAAATCGCAAATATGACTAGAGTAGCGATCGGATCGCACACGATGCCAATTGTGAGTAGACAGCCAACGATCGTACCAAGTGCGCCTAGCTTCCAGTCGCGAATCCACAGATAATGAGTCGCGATCGTCACTAATCCTAATCCACATCCAAGTTCGAGTAATTGAGCGATGTTACTAGGGATAAATCCCCATATACTCACGCAGCGAATTGTCGCGATCGCTAATACCAAGGCGATTAACCAAGGGATGGTTTTGCGATTCAATCGTCGATTAAAGCGACTATGAATATATCGCAATTCGATCGCCACATGGGCGATACCAAAAGTAGCTAAAGTTGCAGCATAAGTAGTTAGTGGAACGATAATAGCACAGATCGCACTGACTAAGACGATCGCGATTCCCCATATTAGATCTACTGCTCGATAATTTTGCGATTGCGTTGCCACAGTACCCATCCTAAAATTGCGATGCCGATCGCTGGAAAGATTAATAAATTCAGCATTGGCGGCGCTGAAGAACTGACTGGCGCTAATTTTAATCCCTGACGATCTAGCGACTGAATTTTATAAATAGTTTCAATTTGTTTTCCTTCATTAATAATTGGAACAGAGTGGGGCTGCTGGATACTTTGAGTACTTTTAATTAAGGTCTTTTGCAATTTAGAATTCTGCAAAGTTCTGCCAGAGCTAGTAGTTTTGAGATCGCTAGGTTTGACTTTATTTTTCTCGATCGCCGTTATATTTGCGACGACACGATAACCAGCAAGCGGCAAACAGCGATCCGGTTGCATCTGGACATAAGCCCCAGTAGGTGTCAAACTAATTTCGCTTCCAGTCCGAGCAAAAAATAGATAATTTGGGTACTTATTTAAGTTACTAATTTTGAAACAGGTGCTGAAATTCCTAGTGTAGCCAGCACCAGGAGCTACATCAGCCAGGATTAATGAATGAGTTAATAATGACATATAGATTAGGTTGTTATATTAATTAGTTAGTTAATAGTAGTTAATAGTAGGGTGGGCACTGGCCACCACAAAGGTTATAGCTAATTTATATTATTTAGAATCATCATGCCGATCCAGTTATTAATAACGAAAATGCGATCGACTGTCGTGACAATTTAAAGTCTTACCAGCAGTTAATAAAGACCATTATTCCACAGTTGTCGATCGCTAGTCTGTGCTGTGAGATTACATGGCTAACAGCAGTTTGTTGGAGATCGAACCGCTGAAGCACGGGAGAACTTGCCACGATCGCGATTTTGGTAGGTTGCAATTGTCCGGGAGTCGAGATCTCGTAATCCCCAAAACCCAAATCGGTAAACTCATATCTACCATCAGCTTGAGAAGTGGTTCGGCGTACTTTGGTACCGGAGATCTGCACGGCGGTAACTTCAGCGTTGGGACGAGGTTTACCCAGCGCATCGGAGACAACTCCAGTGACTTTATAGATCGGTATTAACGGTAAGGGAATGGCTGTATAACTACCTAAAGCCACATTTACTCGCAAGGATACCAGCGGTTTACCCATCGCATCTGTCATCGCATTCCGCCAGCCAGGAGGGAGGCGCACGGGATTGAGATCGAGGCGATAGCTACCCGGTAGGCTGCGGATTTCGACGCGATCTGGGAGTTGGGTTGTCTGACTGGGATTGAGGGCTTTGTTATCGAGGGTGACTAATTCGGGATGCCAGTAACTCTCTTCGCCAGGATCTTGCTTGCCATTACCATTGCGATCGAAAAATGGTTGGATGACGATACCACCGCGCGTCCGCAGATCTTCTACCTGCGTCGTCGCCACACTCCCGCCTTGAAAATCGAGCGTTGATTGTAATTCCAGCGAAAAGTTCTCCCGATTGGTAAAAGCTGAAATCCCCTGATAACGCCCCATTAATTGTAAACCGGGCGCTAAGGTAATCCCCAAGCCTGCATTTGCCCCGCGCCCGAAGCCGCTCCAGCCGTAACCTAGCTCGGATTGTAGGATCGTTGATTGATACCGCCAGATCAATTGCCCCAGCGTCGTTGGCGCACCTGCATAAGTAGATTGATAATTGGCAACGATATTTTGGGTACTTCCTGTCGTAGATGGGAGTTGATAACTCACTTCTGAGTTGAGGCTAATTTCATTCCCCTGCAAACCAATGTGCCAATTATTCTGCTGATGGCTGGCACTCCAGCGCAAAAAGGATTTACTATCCAGCGTCCCCTGAAGATTGCTACTGCTATTGGGTGCGACACTAAAACTATAGTTACCGCCGATCGCGACTCCAGACAAACTATCATATTTGCTAGTAGCAGTCAGTTGAGGCGTTACCAGCCAATTGAGATCGGCGCGACTGGATAATTTATCGCTGCTAAAATTGGCATTGAAATTAGGCGCTGGCTGATAATTGACACTACTAACCAGATCCCAGCGATCGCCTGTAACTGCTGAAACTGAAGCCTGAAGCGGCACCCCCGTCGGTTGCCAAAACACTTCCCCGACACCGCGCACCGCTAACGGATCGCTCACTAGTCCTCCACCCAGAGTCAAAGATTCACTAATCCCCCGCCGATAAGCGACCCCACCCTGCAACCCATCAAATTTGCCGATAAATTCATTCGCACCCCGATTGTAATTCGTCCCCGCAGACACGATAAACGCCCCCGCACCACTAGGTAATTGACCGGGTACGGTCGTAAATGTTACCTCTCGCACTTGCGGATCGGCTGTAAGTTGCCCATTCGGATAGAGCAGCAACCGATAATTACTCCCAAACTCACCCTCATTACTAACAGGCACATTCTCAAACCGAAACACCCGCGAACTATCGACCAAAATCTGACCGACAACATTGGTATTAAAACCCCGAATCAGCCTCACCACCGTCCCCGGCGGCGCTTGTCCGATGACGGTTCGCCCCAACCGACTCGATTGCAATCGATCGTTTGGCAAAAAGTCGCCCCCAGTCAAGGATGTCGGTGGCGTAAACCCTTGGCGCTGAATTGTAGTGACGCCCCAATAGGCTCCCGTCGGATTTCCCTGTCTGCGCCAAAATGGACTTTGAGAGCCAGAAATCCAGTCCGAACTACCAGTTTGATTGATGATTACCGCATCGCTTAATCCCCAAGTGAGGAGATTGGCAAGTTTAGGTTGCTCGACACGTAAATACCAGCTAGAACCCAATACCGTCCCGACTGATTTGAATTCACCCTGAGTATTGAGTTGATTATTCGTCGAGCCGCTGAGATTGACTCGCTGCTGGATGGCACTGAGACTGGCTGTAGGCGGATCGATCGCGGTCAATCCCTCCAAACTTACTGGTGCTGGTGTTACCACAGCTTGAGGTCGCTCCTTGGGCAGAGTGTAGCCAAATTTGAGCGTGACTTCCTGGCGATTTAACTTCCCACGCTGTTCACAGTCAATTTTCA
>NZ_JANMZA010000086.1:0-7708 GCF_031382685.1 Chamaesiphon sp. OTE_8_metabat_110
TAATTAAATATAAGATATCGTGTAGGGTGGGCACTGTCTTGATTCGCTCGATCTGGAGGAAACCTCCAGGGCGCGAATCGCTGCCCACCAGCTAGGTTCCAGACATAATCTATCTTATAAATAATTGCATCTACCTACTTAGATTAAATAGACAATGTAGAATTATATTCCTCGATCGCTTCAAATAATGCTTGGAAATTCCCCTGCCCGAATCCTTGAGCGCGATTGCGACGTTCGATGATTTCAAAGAAGAAGGTAGGTGATTCAAAGATCGGTTGCGTAAATATTTGCAAGAGAATCTGTTTTGGTATAGACATAGACCAATCCATCAAAATTTGCAACCGTTCGAGTTGCTGCCACTCTTGATTAGTTAACAGAAATTGTTGTGCCAATCTTGCCCTATTTTGGAGGTTAGTATAATAAGTCTGCGGAATTGGTAAAAATGCTAACTTCTGCTGCTGCATTCGATCGATCGTCGTCCAGATCTCCTGAGTTTGCAAGGCAATATGTTGAATCCCCGCACCATGATTGAGATCCAAAAATTCTTGAATCTGGGAATTACTCGAACTCGGTTCATTGATATTAAATCTAATCTTGCCACACGCACTTACTAGAGCCTTACTCGCCAATCCTGATGTCAGCGTCTGAATATCAAATGTCTGTTCTACCTGAAAATCAAATATATCTCGATACCAGTTGGCAGCTAAATCCAACTCACCCGCAGCCACATTTAAAACAATGTGATCGATCCCAGTAATTGGCTCGTGTCGATCGATTTTCGTCGAAGTAATCTCTCCCAGTTGCGATTGAATAATGGTATGTTCGACAGAACCCCAACCTCGAATTCTCAGCCACTGACACTCATCCAAATCTGCCGAAGCTGCTAATACCGTTACGCCCAGTCGATCTACTTTGCTCCTAATCTCTGCTAGATCCAGAACCCGAAACGAAACATCCTTAACTCCCGAGGGATGTAGTTGCAGATACTCCGCTACTGGACTACTGGTATCTAGTGGGGATGCGATCGAAAATAACAGCTCGGAATTACCGACCCAATGCACGAGCGTCCGCGATGGGTCGCTCTGATGATGAACTAAAATTGGTGAATTATCTAAAGATTGTAAGCCCATCTGTTCGATCAAAACAGCTCGCGTTCGATCGGCATCCCTAACATAGAAATGAATACTATCTAATTCCATAAAGCTAAATTATTATGCTCGTTTCAAAAGGATTAAAGCTTAAATCTTGCTGGGAAATGATGTTTGATGAAAAAGTGCCAAGCAGAGCATCTCGACACCTAAATTAAACTAAAAGATAGCGCAATGAGCTAACCACTACAAAGCAAACTACTCGGCAATCGCTCCTCATCTTTAATGACAAGACGATATATGTCGATCGATAGTTCGCGACTTAACAGCTTAGATTTAAGTTGATTTCGTCGCGGCAATCAGACCAAAGCGAATCAAACCGCGCCGATAGCCCTCACTCATCAGCCGTAATGATATCGCTGCCTCGATCGTTTTCCAACCCGCCTTCACCAGCCCAAATACAGCCTGTGGTGTAATCGCTGAATCGATGACCACATCCCAAAATGGTTCGACAGCCGTAGACCAATCAGCCACGCGCAAATCCTGAAAACCGCATTGGGTCACAATCTCAGTATATTCTGGCAGCGAAATTACATAAGGCAAGCAATAAACCCGATAAATATCGCGTAAATGCCGCTGCTCGTCAGGTGTCAGTGGTGTTGTCGCGGTAGTCGGACGGTGACACCAAGTAACAAAAATCATCTTCCCACCTGGTTTCAAGACGCGATGACACTCTTGCAAGAACTTCACCTTATCTGGCATGTGTTCGCCACTTTCTAACGACCATACCAAGTCGAAACTATTATCGGCAAACGGCATCTCCAGCGCGTTAGCGACCTGAAAATCCGCCTTGTCTGCCAAACCAGCCGCTCGCGCTCGCTCCTTGGCGCGATTTGCCTGGACGGGAGAAAGGGTAATCCCCGTCACCCTCGCCCCAAATTTCTGGGCTAAATACAGGCTACTACCACCAATTCCACAACCAACATCGAGAATATTTTGAGGTCGCTCCTTGCTAAAATCATCAGCCCAAATCAATAATTCTTCGATGAGGTCGATTTGAGCCTGACGACGATCTAGCTTATAGTTGCCATCTTCCCCATAGTAGCCGTGGTGCATGTGTTCGCCCCAGATTCCCTCCCACAGACCGCTTGAAGCATCATAGAATTCTTTAATTTCTTGGTACAGTTGGGTACTCATTTACAAAATCTCGGCTGATAGTCTGCTCGTACATTCTAACGAAGACCATCTAGTTACAGATGTTAAACTCAAATAGTAGTGACTATATTTTCCAGTCATGGCAGCCCTCACCCTCAATCTCAACTCGTTGGCGTAGCCTCTCCTTTGGAGAATCGCCAACCTCAGCCGCAGTCAATTTCGGCAGATTGCTATCGACAATCCAGACATGAAGCTGGAAAGAAATAAAGCAGGAAATCTAATTATTATGGCTCCCACAGGCGGTGAAACTGGTAGCTTTAACTTTGACTTGAGTGGACAGCTATACCTATGGAATCTTAATAACCAAGCAGGTAAGGCTTTTGATTCATCCACTGGCTTTGAACTACCAGCAGGCGGAGATCGATCGCCTGATGTAGCTTGGATTACCCTGGATAAGTGGGAAGCTTTGACTCCGGAAGAACGACGGGGCTTTTTGCCGCTTTGTCCTGATTTTGCCGTCGAATTGATGTCGAGATCGGATTCTTGGGTGCAGACGCAGCGGCTCGCGCCCGTCGGGTTCCCCGACGCGAAAAGCGAGACAAGACAAACGAAGATGGTGGAATATATGGAAAGCGGTTGTCGATTGGGTTGGCTGCTAGATCCCAAGGGCAAACGCGCTGCTATTTATCGGATGGGAAAACCACCAGAACTCTTGACTGCGCCTGAGTCGCTATCGGGTGAAGATGTATTACCAGGATTCGTCCTCGATGCGAGATTTTTGTGGAGCTAGCTAAAATTTAAGTCGATCGATCTCTATTAAAAGTGGCGATAGTCGGGGAATAATATTGATATCAAACGTCATACCTAAAGGTTGGATCGATGGCTACACCCACTCTGACTATATCCGGCAAAGTATTGGGCAAAAGCCAAAATCTATTTACGAGCTGGCAAATGTCTCTATCAGAGCAGCCGCTGACATTAGCAGAATTACTCGCCCAAATCGTGCGATCGGAAGTTGGAGCGTTTCAAACTAGACAAGCCGATCGCAGAACGACCAAAGTATTGGGAATAATTGATATTGAAGCTGGAGTTGCGATCGGTAAAATCAGTAGTGGTGATAGCGATCTCGAACAGGTGGTGGATGTGGAGATGGCGATCGACAATGCCCTGCAAGCCTTTCTGGTTGGGTTTTATCTGGTATTTATCGACGACAAGCAGCAGGAGGACTTGACAGCGACGGTGGCTCTTACCGATCGTTCTGAACTTTTGTATCTCCGTCTAACGCCGTTAGTTGGTGGGTGATAGCGAACTGGTGCATAGTCTGCAACCGCCCTCGATTGAAATCGGGGCTAGTGTTACAAAGTCCGCCTACGCGGACTAAATCTAAATTGAATATCCTAGTCCGCGTAGGCGGACTTCGCATCATCAGCGGCGGTTTCAACCGCTGAGGTCATAATTTACGCCACCATAACTTTATGCTCAACCCCGAAATCGCCCAAGCTCGCCTAAAAGAATACCAGCTCGCCAACTGGCAAACCGATCGCATCAATAAACTAGTCAAACTACCCGCTAAACTCAGATCGATTGGGTGTGGTATTTTCGGTCATGACGACAAAGGCAAACTGATTAAACGCGATGATTCGGCTACCGCGATCGAGCAGAATATCAAAAGTTTAGGCGAATTAAATCCTGTCGATCGACTCAAAATCTTTACCATCCTCTTCCCCCAATTCGCGCCTACAGTCGAAGCCACTTGGCAAAGCTTTCCCAATTGGACGTATCAAATCAGCTACAATCGCCGCTCCTTCCGCGCACCGACAGCCGATGCTTATCTTCCGAAACGCACCTGGTGGTTTCAACGCTTGTTAGACGTGGTTAATGGCTACGATGTCGATCTAGCTTGGCTGGCTAGCTGGTGTCCGTACTTGGGCTACAACGGCGACATTTTGGGCTATCTATTTGCCGCAGCCATTGACGCTGGCGACGAACTAGGGCAAGAGATTTTCGATATTCTCATCGCTTCAGCTAAGGGCGAACATGAAATCGGCGCGATGGGGCGACATGTGACTCGATCGCTCCTCCTCGCAAATCGTCCAGAAGGCTGGGAATTTGTCGAAAAGCTGTTAGTTGCTGCCCAGCGGCAAGAAGGGCTGCGCCAGACGATTTTGGAGTGCGTAGATGAAGCACATCCGACCGCGTATCAGCGGATGTTAAAGCTGATTTTGGATGAAAATCTAATTCGGTTTGCGGCGACATTACGGGCGGTGGATGTCTGGTTTGGGTTCGATTTGGACGTATTGCAGGAGAAACCAGCGCGGGCAATTGTGGCGCAAGTTTTAGACTTTCTCACCGATGCCAACCAGCAACAAGCCGCTCTCGCCAGCGATGACGCACAGACGGTATATTTGGCTCTATGGTCGATCGCGTTTACCGATGCCATCCAAGCGATCGAATCTGCCAAAACTCTCCTCCAGCATCCCGAAGCAAGGCATCGGTTGGTAGCGATTCACTGTCTCAAGCAACTGGATTTATTACCAGCACGATTGGTAATATTAAATGCGATCGAAGATCCCGACGATCGAGTCGCGTGGTTAGCGTTAAATGCTAATGCTTATCCCAGCCAAGAATTATTAAAAGCTGCGCCGGAACTGTTCGATCGCATCGTCGCTATTTTCCCCCGTTGGGCAGTCAAATCAAAGCAATTAACTCCGCTAGTTTGGGAGTGGATGAAACTGACTGTCTCTCAAGAAATTGTCGTCCAGATTTTACATCGCTGGTTGGGCGATCGATCGCCCAAGTTAATGATTCCCTATCTAGCCGCTGCTGAATCTTATCAACGGGCAACTATCGCCAGAGATTTAGCGAAGATTCAGCCGTGGGATGCGGAAATTCGCAATACATTATTCAACCTTACTAGTGATACTAGTAGTTACGTGCGACGATGTGTTGTAGCAATACTCACAGAATGCCAAATCGATAGATCTGAAGCCGCCCGTTTAGCTAGTTTACTCACTCGTAAATCTAGCGATCTACGTCAATGGATTCTGGATTCATTACTTAAACAATCGGATGAAGATGCGATCGATTCTGCGCGATTATTATTAGCAGCTAAAGATAAGTTACAGAGACAAGCAGGATTAGAATTAGTAGCGGAATTGGTAAAGAGGAATCGACGAGTAGATGAGTGTCAATCGATCGCGCAAACTTATCAAACCACGCGCGGCGATAAAATTACCACCGCTGAGACTCAACTATTAGAACGGATTTTTGTCAAACAGTCGCAGTCTGTTACGCTGCGTGATGCGTTGGGCTTGGTAAATCTCGCCGCTCTATATGTACCCGAACCAGTAACTTGTAACAATCCTGTCGAACTAAATACGGCTGCGGCGAAAAGTACATTACTTGCGATCGATGAATTAATCCATCAACATCGTCAAACACCGATTCAGATCGCTTATCGTAATGGTGAAATTGAGGAAGAACTACTGGGAAATGCAAATTGGAAATTCCCTTGGTTTCAGCAAGATCTATCTCCAGCCGAAAATTTGGCGCGGTTGCCTTTAGCGGATGTGTGGGAAAACTGGTATCATAGCAATCGATCGAAAGATGCAGATGGTTTAGAGCTAATTCGAGCAATCGCACCCCGATATTATGCAAGTATCGATCGATATGGAAAGCTATCAGAAAAGGGCTACTTCGATTATCCCACTTCTCCTTATCATGGACTCCGCACCGTATTCGATAAATATTTCGAGGGAATTAAGTTAGAGTTACGCTATCCAGAGTTAGTCAATCGAATTATTCACTGGTTACTTTATCTACATCCTCAGCCTCAACAAATCGAGTTTCCTTTAAACTTTCTATCACATGTTTTAGCGACACTGGTAGATCCGATCGAATTTGAAAGATCGATTCCGCAAAGCGGAGGCTACGCCAACGCGGTTAATCCACAACCTCAACAGATCGATACTTGGGATTTAGAAAATTTCATTTCTACCGTTAAGAACTTTGCACAACCAAGAGGAGAAGTATCCGACGAGCATTTTCGGCGGTGGTGGCAAATGATTAATTGGATCGACGGGACTATTTGGCACCGTCTGATTCGCTACGGTAGAGCCGTAAGTCTGACCGATGTGGCGATCTCGCATCGATTGGGTTTTGCCAGTAATGCAGACATTACTTACTATTTATTAGGCAATCGATTCGAGCCAGAAACACCAGAAAATGCTACTCTGGTTCAGCATCTGAGAAGAGATTTTTCCGATCTCAAAAATCTCACGCGGCGGAAATTATCAGATCTAGATCCAGTCTTGAATATCGCTGTCGAATCTGCCAAACTATGCCGCGATCGAATCTTAGAAATTGAATGTCAACGGGGAGATTTACCCACAGCGGCGACTCATGCAGCACTAGCTTTGAGATCGATCGAAGGTATTCCGACGATCGTTAAACTATTGCAAAATCTGGATAATGCCACCTTCGTGCGCGGTTATAGTTACGGCAACCAGAGCAAAGCCGCCGTCATGAGCCACTTGATGCGGATTAGCTTTCCCGCCAGTAACGATACGCCTGTCGAATTTGCCCGCCAAGTCAAAGCCGCGAAAATTAGTGAAGAAAAGCTGATTCAATTTGCCTTCTTTGCGCCCCAATGGGTGAATTATATCCAACAAGCCATCGCTCTCCCTGGCTTTGCCGAAGGAGTCTGGTGGATTCACGCTCATACTAAAGATAATAACTGGTCGGTCGAACAGGATGTGCGGGAAATCTGGGTGGCGCAAATTGCCGAACGGACTCCGCTCTCGGCGAGTAGTTTAGTCGATGGAGCCGTTGATGTGGAATGGTTTGGGCGGGTTTATGCCACCTTGGGCGCAGAGCGGTGGCAACAGTTGGATAAAGCCGCTCAATATGCCTCCAACGGCAGCGGACATCAACGGGCGAAACAGTTTGCTAATGCCATGTTAGGGCAGATCGACAGGAAAGAATTACTCGATCGAATCCTCAAGAAACGCCATCAAGATTCCATCCGTGCCCTCGGATTGTGCCCATTAGATCCGGGCAAAAAGTGCGAACCCGATATCCTCAACCGCTATCAAACTTTCCAAGAATTCCTCCGCACCAGCAAAAAATTTGGCTCCCAACGCCGCGCCAGCGAAAAACTCGCCGTCGAAATCGGCATGGAAAACCTCGCCCGCACCGCCGGATTCGCCGATCCGCAACGGTTACAGTGGGCGATGGAAGCCGCCGCCATTGCCGATTTGGTAGAAAAACCGCAGGTAGTTGCGATCGAGGATACCACCATCTCCCTGAGCATCACCACCACAGGCACCCCCGAAATTACCATTACCAAAGCCGGAAAAACCCTCAAAGCCATCCCCGCCAAACTGAAGAAAAACCCTGAGATTGAAGCTTTAGTCGATCGCAAACAGAGTATCGTCAAACAAGCCTCCCGAATGCGGATGTCCCTC
>NZ_JANMZA010000296.1:0-4919 GCF_031382685.1 Chamaesiphon sp. OTE_8_metabat_110
ACCGAAGAAACTAATGCTCCTTATGGTGTTGCTAAAAAGGCACTCCTGGTGCAATTACAATCTTACCGTCAGCAGTATGGATTTAATGGGATTTATCTCTTACCTGTCAACTTATACGGCCCTGCCGACAATTTCAAACCCGAAAGTTCACATGTAATTCCGGCTTTAATTCGGAAAGTACACGAAGCCCAAATTGCGGGCGATAAACAAATTCAAGTGTGGGGTGATGGCAGTCCCAGCCGGGAATTTATCTATGTCGATGATGCGGCTAGAGGAATTGCGATCGCGACTACTAGTTTCGATGGTGCAGATCCAGTCAATCTGGGCACCAACTATGAAATTACGATTAAAGACCTGATTACTTTAATCTGTAAACTGATGGATTACCAAGGCGAAATTGTCTGGCAAGCCGATAAACCTAACGGTCAACCCCGGCGGTGTTTGGATACTCAAAAAGCAGAAGAGTTCTTTGGATTTACCGCACAAGTAAAAATTGAGGAAGGTTTGAAAAATACGATCGAGTGGTATCGCACTCACTCATAGTTAGTAGATTCACATCGTACATCAAAACAAAGTGAATAGTGGATAGTGAATAGTGGATAGCGATTCTAAGCTGAGCCTTTATTGCTAGACGGTTTGCAAAAATGGATAACTAATATCTATAATTATTTAGCCCCAACTTCTACTAGAAGTTGGGGCTGTTTTACGGCTAAAATCGGCTAAAGATATTAACGGAAATTTGCGATCGCGGGGACAGGAGCTGCTACGATCCTAGCTTGTCTCTCATCCTGTAAAAATGACTCGATCGAGACTAACTGCTGAGTATCGGCATCCCATAAAATATATTTAGCACAGTCGAGCATATCGCCAAGGCGTAATGTTTTGACATTCGAGAGCAGGTGCAGATTGTGCAGATGACAAGCTTGGAGATGGTAATTGGGGATGCGTTCGGAGAGATGATGGATATTATGATAGCCGATATCTGCTGTAAACCACTTGAGGATCGTGGGTAATTCTAAATAACTACTCCCCTCAACCGCACCCTGCAAGTAGTCCCAATCTGCCGTTTGATGGGCATAGGAGCCTTCAAAAATATGCTGGACGAAAAAGACCCAAATAAACACTACAGCCGAGAGTGTCAACACGACGGAGTAAATACTCAAAAATAAACCCGCACCCAAGAGATTACTCATCAGAATCCAGCTACTAATGACGCAGATATTATTTAATAGTAAGTCCCAAAATTCGGTTTTTGACTGCCAATATTTAGAGCTATGAGTATCGAGCTTAGCTGCTAAACTTAGCCCTGGCTGTTGAGGTCGATCGCTAATTAGGTCTCGAAATAAATCGTAAACTCCCAAAACTAGTGCCATTCTCGGCGCGATCGCTAAATAGAAAAATCCACCCGGAATCGCCATAATTGGCTGGCGAATAAATTGATAAACCTGGCGGTCTTTAGCATTGAGCTTGGCAAACTCAGTGGTCGAGAGAAAGTCAGCGACACCACGATATCGTTCCCAATCACCATTAGTTTTATGATGATAAGCATGGTCGCGCGACCAGGGGTATTGTGGGATGGCATTGATTACACCCAAACAAAAACCCACGCAGCGATTGACTTTTTTTGAGCTAAATAGTGAGTAGTGACCGCAATCGTGCATCAGTGAAAAAGATCGCACCGAAAGCAGCGACATCAGAATGAGAATCGGTGGTAGCAACCACACCGAAATGTGTGCCGCTGTAACTGCTAAGAACCATAAACATCCATACGGAACGAGCGTAATTAAAATTTGATATGTTGCCAGCAAGTTGTTACTCTTCATATATGGAGTAAGTACAAAATCCGACTTTTTCAGTGTGGCGTTCATTCCGTAAAAATTTGTGTAAGTACTTATAGAGATAAACTACATTGTTAGACAGTGACGCTTGCTAGCTAATTAATGTGTCCGAGCAGACTAAAAATAATCGTCATTTAACCAGCACTCGGAGCGGCGAACCGGGCAAACACTAACTTTATTTAACCAACGATCGCATCAACGAACCGGGTAGACACCAGATCTTTTTGGGCGTGCTCACGTAAGCGCGACGCGTGAACACATCATAATCGTTGCGCTCGATCGAGTCTAGAATCTGCTGATACAGTAACAAAGCTGCCCATACAGGCCAGCGCACGTCGGGACTGAGCCGAGTGATGCCGCTTTCGGCTTGTTGATAATACTTCCGTGCGCGTTGAATTTGAAACTGCATTAACGCTCGCCAATTGTCATTGACTACTTGATTCATCAAATCTTGTTCGGTATAGCCGAATAGAGCCAACTCATCGAGGGGTAAATAAATCCGTCCCCGCTCGGCATCCTCGCCGACATCTCGCAGGATATTAGTTAATTGCTTGCCAATTCCCAAAGCTACAGCTTCTTCGGTGGGAATATCTACTCGATCGCAATTCCAAGGTGCTGTAAATTGGAGTGGATCGACACCGACGACCGCATTCGACATCAAGCCGACGGTACCAGCGACTCGATAGCAGTAAAGCGACAATTCTTCAAAACTTTGATAGCGATTCTTGCGGAGATCCATCCGCTGTCCAGTCACCATATCCCGAAATGGTTCGATCTGCAAATCAGGAAATCGCGCGATCGTATCGACCAATGCTACATCATAGTTAGAGGTTGGGTTGCCCCTAAACATTTCTTCGAGCTGATGCTCCCAACTATCGAGTGTCGCTGGCGTCGTTTCATCTGCATCCGCTCCATCGACCAATTCATCGGTGTTGCGACACCAGGCATAAATCGCCCAAATCGCCCGCCGCTTGGGGACTGACATCAGTAGTGTAGCCAAATAAAATGTTTTGCCGTATTGGGCAGTTATTTGGCGACAGAGTTCGTATGATTCCTCGGTCGATGTTAGCATTGTCACGATCGGTAGGGACTTATCCAGTTGCAGCATTGGCACGAGAATAGGGACTAGGTAGGGGATAGGGGATAGGGAATAGGGGATAGAGTTGACTTTGAAATAGCACTGGAGTTGAGGCGGTGTGTTAGCACTACCAACGATCGAGGATCGTTTAACGGTTGTGTGTTTCCCTATTCCCTATTCCCTATCCCTTATCCTCTAAATTGCAGTAACCAGCGGTTTTGCTACCGTCGGTTGATAATTGGCGATCTCCTGTGCTGCAAGCTTACCAGAAAGCACGGCACCTTCCATACTCCCAAGATACTCTTGCAGCGTATAGCTACCTGCCAGAAAGAAATTGGCAATTGGGGTCGATTGGGTGGGTCGGCACTCTTGTCGCCCCGGAGATGCAGTATATACCGAGCGGGGTGTCTTAACTACTTTTGATTTACGTAATTTTGCGGGATTATCGCCAGTCAAATGTTGCGGAAACAAGCGTTCTAGTTCGGTCATCGTTGCCGCAACGATCTCCTCTTCCGATTTGTCGATCCAGTCTTTAGCCGGGGCGATAATCAATTCGAGCATGGATTTATCTGGGTCTTCATACTCTTTGCAAGCTACGCTCATATCGGCATAGACGCTGAGAATATCCGATCGCGAAAAGAGCAAATGATCGATATCGGTTAACTTGCGATCGAACCACAGATGCAGGTTAATTACTGGCACGCCTTCTAGTTCCTGCATCTTTTCAAAGAACTCAATCTTGCGCCACGGCTCGGGCATCAAGGTCTTGATGACATCGACAGGCATTGCCGAGACATAAGCATCCGCCACAACGATTTCATCAGCGCGACCGTTAATTCCCCGCATCACAAAATGCGCTACTGTCCCATCCGGGTTGAGGACGATCTGTTTGAGCGGTCGTTCCATCCGAATTTCGCCGCCACGGGCTTGAAAATGCTCGACGATAGGCTGACACAAGCGTTCGGTCGGCGACCCGTCTAGAAAGGCGATTTTGGAGCCGTAGCGTTCTTTGAGAAACTTGTTGATCGCGGTGAGGGGAATTGTGGCGGAGACATCTTCGGGATTGATAAAAGTTAGCGCTTTAGATGCTGCCACAAAGATATCGGAATTCACGCGGTCGTCGATACCCTGACGACGCAGCCACTCCAGCAAACTATATTTATCCATATCTTCGACATATTGGCGTCCCCGCAAGACGGCTGGCCATAACCCGAGGGCAAATTTAATCTTTTGCTCCCAAGTGAGCATGTCGTTATTGCGGAGGATCGAAGCAATGACATTAAACGGTGCGGGGATGTCTGGCACGCTGAAATATGAGTAGGTACCGGGCTTCTCTGGCTGGTTGAAAATCAGCGCGTGCTCTTTCCATTGCAAGTGGTCTTCGATCCCCAATTCTTTCATCAATTGGAGCATGTTGGGATAAGCCCCAAAAAAGGCATGGAGTCCAGTCTCATACCAGTCGCCATCCTCATCTTTCCACGCTGCGACCAGACCACCCAACACATCTCGACTCTCAAATAGGATGGGGGTATGTCCGGCATCTGATAAATATTTAGCACAAGCTAGTCCAGCTAAACCTGCTCCTGCAATGGCTACACGCATCTATTAGTAATACCTCTGTACAGTTGAATTTAGAAATGAATACTCTATTCATTTTAATTATATTTGCATTTCTTTACAATTTAACATCCGGATCGATCGACTCTTACGTCAGTTTGGATCGGAGTTGCCCGATAGTCAAAATTACCGATTACCCATTACCCCTAAATCCCGACCCGAAAAAAATAGGTGAGAACTTAATCTCACCTATGTTCCCATTGTACACATCCATCTAGCAAGGGTATTTTCCCCACCTTGCCTGAGCCTAAAAATTTACAATTTAGTTAGCAGCAGCTAGCGAAGGAGCGCGATGGTAGGGTACGACATCAACGCCGAAGTAACGGGCATATTCTACGCTCCGCACGATCGTGTTGACGGCTGCCATAAAACCTTGCTCGGCGACG
>NZ_JANMZA010000122.1:0-2957 GCF_031382685.1 Chamaesiphon sp. OTE_8_metabat_110
GATGAATTCGCCTGGAGTATGGCTGCTACCATCATAGATATAGTTGCCATCTTTGTAAAATTCACTCGCGGCGACATCTAGAGCTAGCGCGATTTGTTCCCCAGGTTTATAGCCTGCGGATTCGATCGCCGCCATGAGTAGCTCCAATGATGCCTGATTGGACTCTAAATTAGGCGCGAAGCCACCTTCATCCCCAACGCCTGTCAGGAGACCCTTTTCATCCAAAACTTTGCTCAGAGCGGCAAATACTTCGGCTCCCCAGCGGAGTGCTTCCTTGAAGGAAGTCGCACCGACAGGTACGATCATGAACTCTTGGAAGTCGATGTTGTTTGCTGCGTGAGAGCCACCATTGATCACGTTCATCAATGGCACGGGTAGCAAGTTAGCTAAAGGGCCGCCCAGATAGCGATAGAGTGGTACTCCGAGCGCATTGGCGACGGCTTTGGCATTGGCGAGTGATACCGCTAAAATAGCATTAGCCCCTAATTTAGACTTAGTGGGTGTACCATCTAACTCGATCATCGCGCGATCGATCGCCATTTGATCGAAAGCATCCATGCCTTCTAAGGCTGGCGCAATTTTGTCTTCAATATTGCTGACAGCTTTCTGTACCCCTTTACCGCCGTAGCGACTGGGATCGTCATCTCGCAATTCGTGGGCTTCAAAACTACCTGTGGATGCGCCACTAGGGACTTGAGCTAGCCCAAATCCACCATTGGCTAAGTATACTTCCGCTTCTACTGTCGGACGACCGCGAGAATCGAGAATCTCTCTAGCTCTGATTTCTGCAATCGCCATGTCTGGCATGTTCATAGTTATTCCCTCATCTTTCGATCGCGACCGATCCGTAAACAATGTAGCTAGTCACCCTAATTATCCGTTCCTTGGCAACAATCGGTGCCAACACGTTATCATACGTCCTGAAGACACCTTAATTAGCAAATTTAGTTACCAATTTTTAAATAAGGCGATTTATAGCTATGCGTTTACTACATACAATGCTGCGGGTTGGGGATTTAGAAGCATCGATTGGTTTCTATTGTGACGTATTGGGGATGAAGCTACTCCGCAAACAAGATTTCCCTGACGGCAAGTTTACGCTGGCTTTTGTCGGCTATGGAGCAGAATCCGACAATACGGTCATCGAGTTGACTCATAATTGGGATACCTCAGCCTACACGATCGGTGACGCCTATGGACACATCGCGCTCGGGGTGGATGATATCTATGCTACCTGCGATCGAATCTCCGCTAAAGGCGGCAAAGTCGTCCGCGCACCAGGCGCGATGAAACATGGCACTACTGTTATTGCCTTTGTGGAAGATCCGACAGGTTATAAAGTCGAATTAATTCAAGTCGGGAATTAACCGTAGGGTGTGTTATCGCAAAGCGTAACGCACCATGTATAGCAGTGTTGGTGCGTTACCCTACGGGATAACACACCCTACATTTAAATTTAAGCTCTTATTTTCTCGTTATTTCCTAAAGCCTAATATTTAGAGCCTAATGCCTAAAGCCTAATATCTAAAGCCTAAACCAATGTCTCAAATACCCCTCGGAGTAGAAGTAGAAAGACATCGCGCCGCCATGACGCGCGTAGAATTATCTCGTCCAGTGAGGTTGGCGATCGAGTCGGGTATTATTACAACAGAAACTAGTATTTTTGACTATGGTTGTGGCATTGGTGGCGATGTCAAAAGGTTGAAGTCGCAGGGGTATAACTGCGAGGGTTGGGATCCATATTATTTTCCCGATGTGGAGATTCGATCGGCTGATATCGTCAATCTTAGCTATATCATTAATGTTATCGAAGATCCGGTAGAACGCGATCGAGCATTAAGTCACGCGTGGGAATTGACGGGGGGAGTATTGATTGTCGCCGCCCAGATTTTAGTAAACGATCTCAGCGGGATGTTAGCTTATGGCGATGGCATTTTAACCAAGCGCAATACCTTTCAGAAATATTATCAACAAGTAGAATTAAAAGAATATATCGATCGAGTCTTGACAGTTGATGCCATTCCGATTGGTTTGGGCATTTTTTTAGTATTTCGCGATCTATCTCAAGCCGAAAGTTTTCGCGCGGCGAGACTGTATACAAGGATGACGACGCCGCGCGTCAGGGTTGAAAGCAAAAGATTTGAAGATTATCAAGTGCAACTCGCACCGTTGATGGAATTTGTTAGTGAACGCGGACGGATTCCAATTAAGAGCGAACTAGCTGCCGAAGCAGAATTAGTTAATGAGTTTGGCAGTATCAAACGAGCTTTTCAAATCGTTTTAACGGCAACCGATGAAGCTGAATGGGATGCGATCGCGTATCAGAGATCGTTAGATTTACAAGTTTATTTAGCTCTATCCCAATTTGGGCAAAGACGGAGTTTACGAAATATATCTACGGCAATGAAAGCAGATATTAAAGCTTTTTTTGGTAGCTATGATGAAGCGTGTGCAGTTGCCGATCGGTTATTATTTAAGATTGGCGAACCGGGTGTAATTAAGCAAGCTTGTCAGCATAGTAAAATCGGCAAACTATTACCTGCTGCTTTATATGTCCATATCTCCGCGCTCAATGAAATCGATCCCAAGTTGCGACTATATGAAGGTTGTGCCAGCCGAAATATCGGTGGTACCGAGGATGCAAACCTGATTAAATTTCACACCGACAAACCCTGTATCTCTTATCTCTACTATCCTGACTTTGAATCGATCGCCCATCCAGCACTACAATGGGCAATGCTCATCGATTTACGAGATTTAAGCCTACGTTTTCGCGACTACTCTCAGCAGGATAATCCGCCAATTTTGCATCGTAAAGCATGACAGGCGTAATAGGGTGGGAGCCTTTCACAATATCAAAACCCGCTTTTATCATGGCTCGTCTGAAATATTTCGTATTGCTTTCCAGCTTGTCTCGCAGTTTGGTACTCTTCCTAAGCATTTCCAATACTTTTAAA
>NZ_JANMZA010000153.1:0-9018 GCF_031382685.1 Chamaesiphon sp. OTE_8_metabat_110
AAGAGAGTAGATTTTGGATGCAGCCGCCATCCAAAATCCAACATCTCTAGGCTTGTCGAGAGTAGTACTCGACGATTAGTAACTCATTGACTTGAAGAGCTACCCACTCGCGTTCGATCGTGCCTGTAACTTTACCAGTTAAGGTCGGCTTATCAAATTCCAAATGGTTGGGGGTGTTAGCCAAGCCGGGATATTGGAGATTTGCTTCTACCAATTTCTTGGATGCTTCGCGGTTGCGAACGCCGACGACATCGCCAGAGCGACATTGATAACTAGCGATATCCACGGTGCGTCCGTTGACGGTGACGTGTCCGTGGTTCACTAGTTGGCGTGCTGCTGGAATGGTGGGAGCCATTGCCAGACGGAAGACAGTGTTGTCTAACCGCATTTCGAGTAATTGTAATAAAACTAATCCGGTGGAACCTGTGGCGCGTCTTGCTTTCCGCACGTAGCGGAGCATTTGCTTTTCGGTGACACCATAGTTCATCCGCAATTTTTGCTTTTCTTCGAGGCGGATTGCGTATTCAGAACGCTTTTTCCGGTTTTGACCGTGTTGACCTGGGGGATAGGCACGGCGTGGTTCTTTGCGGGTTAAACCCGGTAGGGAGCCTAAACGACGTGTAATTCTCAGTCTCGGTCCGCGATATCGGGACATATATTTCCTTAGTGCTTGATACTTAACCCAAAACTCCCATTATTACATAGGAGGGTGATTCTGACTAGTAGTGAATTTTGAGTGAGCCTAGAAATCTAGAACTTTGTGATGGTGGCTTCAATGTTTAACGGCTAGTAGCAAGCGTGTCGGTACAATAGAGCGAATTTGTGGGATGCGGATTGTATTGTTGTGGACAGAACCCGGATCTGGGGGTCGCTCCGACCCCCAGCCCCCCCGTTGAAAGCGGCTCGCGCACGCCTTTGTTCCCCGATTAGTGACAAGTTAATCTTCGACCTGCCAAGGCAGCGCTTCGCTATCGCAAGTGTCAAGCAGGTTTGACGATTTATCAATCGACCAATCCATCACATGTCTAGCGATCGAGAACCTTTGTACTTCGATCGAGTCAGAAAAACTCAAACTCCACATTTGGCTTGTTTATCTCAAAGAACCACTATATGTGGTACTTGACATTCGATCGAAAACCTTAACTTGTCAGTCCCAGTAGGGTGGGCACTGCCCACCATCTAGATTTCAGCCAATATCTACCTCGATCGAATCCATATTTACCTACTTAAAATTACCGAGTTAACCTTAAATATTTGGTAGCTCAGAAGAGTAAGGGCACTGCCCACCATCTAGATTTCAGCCAATATCTACTTCGATCGAATCCATATTCACCTACTCAACATTACCGAGTTAACCTTGAATATTTGGTAGCTCAGAAGTCAATAATCGATCCATCCAGCCTTCAAAATATGCTGTGTTAGTTGCTTGTTCTTGAGGATTTTGGGTATCTAGCGGGTGGGGCGCTAAACCCAAAATCGTCGCGCTGGTGACGCAATACATCGACTTTTGAAAACTTTGGCAAATTTTCACGAGTAAATCGTCTTCTTTGCGCTTGGTTTCTTGATACATTTGGTGGAGATATGGTGGGATATAGTGCCGCATATCTTGCATCAACAACGTTGGTGGGATGCCAGCACCGCCGATCGGGAGCGGGTCGGCATATAATGCACCGTAAGTAAATTCGGATTGCTCGATCGGGATTTGATGAGCTTGAGCGTTGTAAGAAACTACACCTAAAAATGGCGTACCGCGAAAGAAGATTGCTTCGACATAGGGGACGGCAACATCCATGAGGAAGGTGAGATTTGCCGACTTGGGTAGGATGTCATAATCGCGATCGTCGATTTTGACTGTATAAGTAATCGGATTGGCAGCCGCTGCTACCAGCCCTGATTTAATCCAATCTACTACGTCAGGAATGCTCTCGATTTTACCTTTTTCGTAAGCTTTCCCTAATGTCAAGAAAATCGCCGCCATTACTTCCCAAAACTGACCGAGGGCATTGTAATAAACAGATTGCCGGACTTGCTCTGGTAAGAACTCTGGAAAAAATCGATGTAGCAGTCCAATTACCGGATGACCTTTAATTTTGGCTTGAATTGCTGGCTCGATTAGTTCTCTAAATTCTGGTGACTCGATGTACTGTTCGAGCTTACCACCACCATGCCAGAGCATCACTTTCATGCAGTACTCGGCATATTCATAATTAATCCGATCGTGCCATAAATGCTGTGTTAATTGCTTTGACGACACGCCATTATTAAAGTACTTAAAAAATGGAAATACTGTGAGAAATTCGCGCTCGGCAATATGCTGAAGATTTACTTGGTAAGCGTCTAGGACATAACCATAACTATCGAGGATACCAACTACTTCTTTAACATTACTGGGATTGTCTGGTAGTAAGCTTTGACCCTGATAGAATCGATCGATATAAGTAGCAAAACGATGACAGGAATTAGGATTATTCATTTGGCTTGAGGATGTTGCTCTTTATTTTGTCACACTTGCCACGATCGCTGGTGGTTGATGTAGTGTTGCGGCAATTGTCGGTTCGCTCCAGCGGGTGATCCAACTTGGTTGGAGTCCAAATAAGACGATCGCGACTGTTAAGATCATTGCGGGGTATCGTTCTCGCCAAGTGACAGCTTCGAGGTTTTGTACTGGCGCTGATAGCCGCCCAAAGAAGGCTTTGTTGATTAGCAGGAGATAATAAACAGCCGTCAATCCCGTCCCGATCATACAGAACAGCGTTTGGACAGGGAAAATGGGGAAACTACTCCGAAAAATTAGAAATTCAGCGATAAACCCGACCATTCCAGGAATTCCCGCACTAGCCATCACGCTGACTACCATCAAGGTGCCGATTACTGGCATCCCGCGCTCGGGATTTAGCAGTCCTTGCAAGACATTAATATCTCTGGTTTTAGTCTTCTTGTAGACCACGCCGACTAGCAAGAACAGCGTCGCCGAAATCAGCCCGTGACTGACCATCTGAATCATCGCCGCCGAAAAACTCAACGGGGTATTTGCCGCTGCCGCTAGTAAGATATAACCCATATGACTGACCGAACTGTAAGCCACCATCTTCTTCATATCCGCCTGCGCGATCGCCATCAATGCCCCGTACAATACACTGACGATCGCCCAGATCGACAGCCACGGTGCCGCTACCTGCCAAGCTGCTGGGAATAACCCAACGCAGAAGCGCAAGATTCCATAGGTGGCGAGTTTAAGCAGGACTCCAGCTAGTAAGACGGAAATCGGGGTAGACGCCTCGACGTGAGCGTCAGGGAGCCAAGTATGAAACGGAAATAGGGGCATCTTAATCCCAAATCCCAGCAACAGTGCGCCGAGTAATAATAACTGCTGGCTCAAAGGAAGTGCGGCTGAAAGTGCGGGATCGTAAATAAAACTGTTACTTCCACCAAACCAAGCTAATCCCAAAAAGGCTGCTAAGATCAGTGCGCCAGATAGCGCTGTATAAATCAAGAACTTAGTAGCTGCATACGCCCGTTTTTGACCGCCCCAAATCGCAATCAGCAGATATAAGGGAATCAATTCTAACTCATAGGAAATAAAGAACAGCAACAAATCTTGCGCCAAAAAGACACCACTCACCGCCGCATTCAAGATCAAAATTAGGCTGTAATATAGACGCGGGCGTTGGATCTTTTCATCGCTGCTGTAAATAGCCACCCAAGTTAATAAACTATTGAGCGCGACTAATGGCAATGACAACCCATCGATACCCAGTCGATAGGACAAGCCTAAAGTATCGATCCATGTGAAATTTTCAACAAACTGCATTCCAGGATTACTCAGGTCGAACTCAGTCAATAACAATACCGTCCAACCGATAACTGCGATCGCGATCGCCGAAGCGATCGATCTGGTGCGATCGGGCAAAATAGCCACAAGAATTGCCCCGATTAAGGGCACTATTAGTAAAGTACTTAGCATTGAATTAGGGGATAGGGGATAGGGGATAGTGAATAGCGAATAGCGAATAGCGAATAGTATTAAAGTAGGGTGGGCACTGCCCACCATATAAGTTTTAGCCTCTTACAGCAATCCCTATTCCCTATTCCCTAGTGTTAGAGAGACCAAAATAACCAACCGATTGCTAAGCCTAAAAATCCGGCTCCCATGGCAATGGTGATGAAGTAGCTTTGCACCTGACCCGAGGCACCATATTTCAAACTTTCACTACTAAAAATTGTCACAAAGCCGACTAAATTGACGAAACCATCGACTACATATCGATCGAGCCAAGCAGTCAATTGGGAAAGATGGTAGACAAACCAGACAACCGTATTATCGTAAAGTTTTTCCACATAAAAATCATACGTTAATAGCTCTTGCACCCAAGGTAGGGATAGCTTGACTGGAGTGCGATCGGATCTAAAGTACAACAAGCCACCAGTTACAAATCCCAATACGCTCGATAAACTAATCGAGACTAATCGCAACGAGTCGATCCGATCTAGATCGGGCAGTAAAGACAGTTGGGACATCGCTAGTGGAGCCATTAGGGTCAAAACCGTCAAGAACACCATCGGTAACGCCAACGGCCAGGGGACTTCTGGTGCGCGCCTAGTTTTAGGTTGAGTTTTACCTAAAAACACCAGCCCAAATACTCGTGCTAGATTAAAAGCCGTCAAGCCATTGACTAACAAGATCGTCCAGATCGCCCAGGGATAGTCAAGGCGTAGTACTTCCAGCCCCTCCTGAAATGCCCAAAAACCACCTAACGGGAACACGCCAGTCATTGCTAGTGAACCGACGACAAAGGCGCTCGTCGTGGCTGGCATACTCTTGGCTAATCCCCCAAACTCGGTCACGTCTTGGTTGTTAGTCGTTAAAATCACACAGCCGACACTCATAAAAATCAATGCCTTGGCGATCGCATGAGCGAACAGCAACAGAAATGCAAAACTAATCCATTTCGCCCCAATTGCGATAAATACCAGCCCCAAATAAGCGCTAGTTGAGTACGAAATCGTCCGCTTGATGTCGATCTGAGCGATCGATACCAAAGTCGCCCCGATCGCGGTAACAGCACCGATTACCATTAATGTCGTCGTCACAACTGGCGATAGGTATAAGATGGGATGCACTTTAATCAAGATATAAGCACCACCCGTGACAACTACTGAATTTCGCAAGATCGACGCGGGATTGGGGCCTTCCATTGCTTCATCCAGCCATAAATGCAGCGGAAACTGAGCGCATTTGCCGATCGGCCCAGCAATCAGCGCCAACCCAATCAGCGTCGCGCCCCAAGGCGGAAGATCGGTCGTCTCACACCAATCATACAAGTCTTGAAAATCCAGACTCCCCGCAATGCTAGAGAGGGCAATGACTCCAGCAAACAGGAGGATATCTCCCGCCCGTTTGGTTAAGAATGCGTCTCTAGCGGCTTTCACCACCAACGGTTGCGCGTACCAAAAACCCACGAGTAAGTAGGTCGAAAGCGTCAGCAACTCTAGTAAGCCATAGCTCATCAACAGCGAATCGCTAATTGCCACCGCGCTCATCGCACCTTCAAAAAAGCCCACCAGCGCGAAAAATCTGGCTAGCGCCCAGTCTTTTTCCATGTAGCCCAAGGCGAACACTTGTGCCAGGAGGCTCAATACCGTGACTGATTCCATCGCGCCGACGCTGACGGGCGATATCTCGAAGGTGAGATTTAGTTGCAGTCCCGCAACCGTCAACCAATTAAATACAATGTGATAGGGTTCGTGGTTCCAGACCGACCGAAATAACGCCGTGCCATGAATAAAGGCTAGCGTTGTCATCAAAATATTTAAATAGGCTGCTGGTCTTGGGCCAGTCCGGCGCACCAGTCGCGTCATCCAGGGGATCGTCAAAATTGCCCCCAATAAACCATAGCAGGGGATCAACCAGGCAGTATCCAGCAGCATCTGTTCCATAAATTGCGATCGAGTATCCGTAATGTGAATAATATTAAAAAATGATTTTAAATGTAGCGCGTTGGTGTGGCCTCCGCTTTGCGGAATCGGGCACATTGCACGTTGTCACTAGACTACAGAATTTTTAAGTTAAGCTAAATCGGTGTTTGTTAATTTTCCACTACCAACCATTATCTATCAGAACTAGCCGATCGCGCCGAACCGGGATCGCCCACCCGATTCCGCAAAGCGGAGGCTACGCCAACGCCACCAACCCACTGGCGGGCATCAGCCTAACTTATGACCATTATCGTAAAGAATAATTTTGGATTATATTGCCAAATCGATCGCCGAAACTGTACTATCGATCGTATCGTTAGCACTATTTTCGGTTTTACTGACCTTTAAATTGCTCCAGTTTGGGCGAATCTTAGCTCAAACGCTGATTCTTTGGCTGTAAAATTTCGACTAGCACCTAAGAGATAAACATCATCTAACCGAATCGATGCCGAGAATTTGTACTACACAGCCACGGCGTTGGCGTAGCCTCCGCTTTGCGAAATCGAGACGATCTGAGCGCTAGCTTTGATGGCAGTAAAAGCTGCTGGAATGAGGCGGCGATCGCGACTTTTTGCCGATTAACCGACCGTAGCCAAATTGAGATCGATCGGGTGACTTGGGACATTACTCGCAAAGGATCGGCATTTTGAGCGATCGCTACATAAATTATTTAAGGAAAATTTTGAGAAAATTATGGTATTCCAGAGTAATGTAACGGCATCGCCATCTACGCCGTGGTCGAAGACGCTAATCGAGCCAAATATTCACCCAAGTGCATACGTACACGCGTTTTCTAACATCATTGGGGATGTCCGCATCGGTGCGAATGTAATGATCGCGCCCGGGATTTCGATTCGGGCGGATGAGGGCGAACCCTTTAGCATCGGGGCAAATACGAACATTCAAGATGGGGTCGTCATTCACGGACTAGAGCAGGGTCGCGTTGTCGGCGACGATCGCCAGGAATACTCGGTGTGGGTGGGTGAGAATACATCACTGACCCACATGTCGCTGATTCACGGCCCCGCTTACATTGGCGATAATTGTTTCATCGGCTTTCGATCGACGGTATTCAATGCCAAAGTCGGCGATGGTTGTGTCGTGATGATGCACGCCTTAATTCAAGATGTCACTATTCCAGCGGGTAAATACGTCCCATCTGGGGCGATCGTTACCAATCAGCAGCAAGCAGATCGTCTTTCCGATGTCCAGCCAGACGATCTCAAGTTTGCCTCCCACATTATCAGCATCAACGACTCGCTGCGGTCTGGCTACCGCTGTGCGGATGATATCGAATGTATTACGCCATTTCAAGCGGCTGTCGATCTCTCTAGTTCGGGCTTGTATAGCATCGCTCGCGCTGCAAATATCAAAGAAGCCAGCCACAACAAGTCCAATCTGGCTCCCGATGTGATCGAGAACGTGCGGCGGATTCTCTCCCAAGGCTATACTGTCGGCACCGAACATGCAGACAAACGCCGCTTCCAAACTAGCTCGTGGACTAGTTGTGCGTCGTTTAACTCCGATCGCGAGGTGGAAATCCTCAAAGGTTTGGAAAATTGCCTCCAAGAGCATAGCGGCGAATACGTCCGGCTGATCGGCATCGATCCCCACGCCAAACGCCGTATGCTGTAAACCATCATTCAACGACCGGGTGATATTCCGGCGGCTGCTAGTAAAAGTACTGCTGTGACTACATCAGCCGCGACCCATGCTGTCCCTAGCAATGGAGCGAGTGCGCCCACGAATGGTGCGGGTGACGAGATCGGTAAGCTCGTCCGTCAGCTCCTCACCCAAGGCTTGCAGCTAGCAGTCGAACGTGCCGACAAACGTCGCTTCCAGACTAGTTCCTGGCATAGCTGCGATCGGATCGACTCCCAAACCGAGAGTGCGATCGTCAGGGCGATCGCCAACTGTATTACCAATAACCCCAACGATTATGTGCGCGTCATCGGTGTCGATAGTCACGCCAAACGTCGCGTGGTCGAAAAAATCGTCCACCGTCCCGGTCAAGCTAACTCCTATCCTCCTACCCCAGCAGCGAGTACCAGTTACACCCCGCAACATACCAGCACTAGTAGCAGCCATACCACTGTAGCTAGCCCTACTAGCACTGTTTTGGCGATCGATGTCGTCGAGACGATCTCGCGGCTGGTCGCCCAGGGTTGTGCGATCTTTACCGAATTTGCCGATGAGCGGCGCTACAAGAGCAATGCTTGGGAAACTGGCGGTCGGGTCGAAGGTCGGACTGCTGCTGAAATCTCGCGGGCATTGGAATCGATCGTCCGCGATCGGCAAAAATCGTACATCCGTATCATTGGGGTAGACCAACAAGCCCGCAAACGGACGATCGAAAAGCTAATTCATCGCCCAGGGAAATAGGACGAACTAACCTGGTGATGCACAAATAATAAGTTTTGTCAACTCAGTTTGCTACCGTGAGGATGGGGATCGCTAGCCTCACATAAAAGTTTCTGATACCTAACTTAACAAAATAAAATTGTTGCTTATATTGCCAAAGCGTCACGTCTCAGTCTATGCTTGACTTTAGCAGATGCAGAGTATTGGGGTTTGCATAGATAAAAGTCTATGGAAACAATTAACATTTACTACTAAATCTGATTCGGTGCAAATCTGCGATCGAGTCGTTTTCTAGACTCGTTAACCTGTCTGGAAACAGAGGCGATCGCGAGTCGCCCTCTTGACTCGCTAATCCGTCTGGTTTCCAGACGATCGCGAGTCGCCCTCTTGACTCGCTAATCCGTCTGGAAACAGAGGCGAGCGCGAGTCGCTAATTACAAATTTACTCATAAGGAAGAAAAATATATGTCTATTGCCGTGGGAATGATTGAAACCAAAGGTTTTCCTGCTGTTGTGGAAGCTGCCGACGCCATGGTCAAAGCCGCACGAGTCACATTGGTCGGCTATGAAAAAATTGGTAGCGGACGGGTAACTGTCATTGTCCGTGGTGATGTCTCTGAAGTACAAGCTTCCGTATCCGCAGGTGTGGAATCCGTTAAGCGCGTCAATGGTGGTGAAGTG
>NZ_JANMZA010000184.1:0-17419 GCF_031382685.1 Chamaesiphon sp. OTE_8_metabat_110
CAGTCATCGTCTCACTTACATCCTCCTCAAACAATCCCCCATTCAGATACGGTACATTGCCAATTAGTTTAATCAGCTTCTTGTCACTCTGCTTGTCAGGATCGTTCAAACCCGCAAAGAACAAATGCGACAATCGATCGCGATAAAAATTCCTCTCCTCCCTCATAGCCCCCTTCCCAAGGGGGTTGGGGGATTCCTTCCTATAATCCTGCCAGAGAGCCTTAAAATAATCCCCAGAGCCATTAAACTCCAGCCAGCCCTTCTTCTGCACAAAAGCAATAAACATCAGACGGTTGAACAACTTCTGCGTAAATAACCGCTTCTGCTCATCGTTTTCGATGCCCTCGATCGAACCCTCAACCGATTCAAATACCAGCTTGTACTCAGAGAAGAACCGATCCGTTACCTTTTCAACATCAAACGCCTCATCATGCTGAATCTGAATCTCCAGCGGCTCAAGATCGATCGCCTTCTTTCCGTATTCCTGCCCGATCGACTGTAAATCTAATTCACCAATTTGTTCGATCGCCGTGCGTAATTGCTCCCGCCGATTCACCACAATCCGCCGCAACAACCTCTTAGTCCCCTTCCCAAGGGGGCTGGGGGATTCATCATATTTAGCATTGATAAAATGCCAGTCATCCTGATCCCGATCATAGAAGACAAACAGCGAGTGTGGATGAATACCCAACAACGCCTCAATAATCCCCCACTGTTCCTGCTTGTAGATCTGTTGGGAACTCAACCGCGTGTAAATGACCTTAAACTGTCCCCCGACTCCACCATTAGCCAATAGTAGCGGTTCGCTATCCCCCAGACTAGCCCGCACCGAACCCGAAAAGTTGCGAGTAGAAATAGTTTCGCTGACTCGATCGTAATGCAATCGATCGTAGAAAAGTTCTTTGAGGCTCCGAGTATCGGTTAGCGACTTTAAGGATGTGGCGATTCGGTTGAGCTTAGGCGCAGATGCAATCATGTTGGGTAGTTCGCAATATACCCAAGCACCAGCTATTTACACGATTATTGAATAGATCGTTTTCCTGCTGTGTCAAAGGGTTGATAGCTCTAGCGTGCCCTTCCAGCTAATCAGGATAGAAATAGTATCGATCGGTAGTTTTGATTGATGAGGACTCGATCGACATCGATCTCCAGATCGATCGAGATGGCATCCATAATTACCCTGAAAAGTGAAATCGAAGCCGAATTATTTAATTCACTTACGCGATCGAAAAATTGACAAGATACGAACTTGCGATCGAATCTCTAGCGATCGACATATTATAGAATCTGCGAATGGACTAGCTGAAATTCAAATCTAAATCCTCACAGGTTTCTCAGCATTTACGACTAATCTCATAGTTGAGTCACCAATTTGTGTTGGAAACATCGCAGGTACACATATGAACAATCCAACCTTAGCCGCCCCCATAGCGGCTGCACCAGAGATTTTGGATGTCCAGCAGGCTGACTGCTGTATTGTCGGTGGTGGCCCTGCTGGAGCTGTATTAGCACTACTTTTAGCCCGACAGGGGATAAAAGTTATCTTGCTGGAAGTTCATCGGGATTTAGATCGCGATTTTCGGGGCGATACGATTCACCCTTCGACGATGGAAATTATGGCAGAATTGGGTTTGGCAGATCGATTGTTAGCTCTGCCCCATACCAAGATTTCGGAGCTGAATATTCAACCGCCCAGTGGTGAATCATTCCATGCTGATTTTCGTGGATTAAATACCAAATATCCATTTATTACGGTGATGCCCCAGGTGCAGTTTCTGGAGTTTATCGTTGCTCAAGCCCAGCAGTATCCGAATTTTCAAGCGATAATGGGCGCGAATGTCCAAGAGCTAGTGACTGAAGGCGATACGATTCGCGGTGTCCGCTATCGAGGACATGGTGGTTGGCACGAAATTCGCGCTCGACTGACAGTAGGTGCAGATGGGCGGCACTCCAAAGTGCGAGAATTAATCGGGGAGGTGTCGGCTGGCAATACACCCTCGCTCGATGTGTTGTGGTTCCGACTCCCCCGTCATTCGAGCGAACCAGTTGGGTTGAGTGGACGGATTGGCAAAGGTGCGATGATGGCAATGGTAGATCGAGGCGAACTATGGCAAATCGCCTATATTTTCCCAAAGGATGGCTATCAACAGATTCGCCATGCGGGATTAGCAGCATTGCGATCGTCAATTGTGGCAACAGCTCCAGAACTTACAGATCGAGTCGAACTACTCCAAGATTGGTCGCAAATCGCCTTTCTCTCTGTCGAATCAGGACGAGTCGATCGATGGTATCGATTGGGCTTATTATTAATTGGCGATGCTGCCCATCCGATGTCTCCCATTGCTGGAGTAGGCATCAATTATGCGATTCAGGATGCCGTCGTCGCCGCCAATCTACTCAGTCAGCCACTCAAATCTGGTGCTGTCAAAGTTACAGACTTAGCAAAAGTTCAACGTCAGCGCGAACTGCCCACACGGATTATTCAAGGTTTTCAATCGATCGTTCAAAACCGAATCGTTGCCCAAGCTTTAGCCACCACCGATACAGATTTCAAATTACCTTGGTTAATGCGTTTACCTTGGTTCCGTTATCTCCCACCACGTTTAATCGGTTTGGGGGTATTTCCGGTTCGCCTTCGGTGTTAATCACTAAATCGATTTAGTTTAAAGCGATCGAATCGATCGTTCAATGTAATGAATAGTCCGTTCGATTACCAGCAATTAAAGAGGGTGTTTAAAAAGTATGTATTAGCATTCGTAAACCCTATAAATCCCCCTAACCCCCCTTTTTAAGGGGGGAACCGGATAAAAGTCCCCTTTTTCAAGCTACGGTGTATACACATCTTTTGCTAGAAGCGAAATCCCTAAGAATCCCCCTTAAAAAGGGGACTTTAAAGCCCCCTTTTTAAGGGGGTTGGGGGATTTAGATCTAGAAACGAAGCCCAGCCGACTTGTGTATACACGGTAGCCTTCTTAAGGGGGGATTTAGGGTGATTTACCCACCCTGAACGGAGCAATTAGACTTTTCAAACACCCTCTAAGAGCTTGACAACGGTAATTTATAAATTACTATTGCCAAGCTCTTGAGAGTACACCTAAGACATTTTACTATCGAGGGATGAGATGTAATCGATTGCCAATGCCAGGATCGATCGCTGGTGCTAAATCTCGATTAGGCATCTTTTCTAGAAAAGACCATAACTCTGCGCTGGTAAATTGATAGTCGTATCCTTCTGCAATCTCGATAATCATGCTAAGATTGGTAGCTATTTTAATTCTTCTTTGCAAAGAGTCGTCTTTCTCTACTGTTGCAAAGAAATTAGCAACATTTTGCATAGACATAAAATTATTCCTCCTTTGAGATCTAGATGAATTTCCTATTTTTCAGCCCAAGGTGATGATAAATCGAGTTCTAGCTCTGGAATTCGATTTTCCCCGTTAGTGGCTGCTGGTGCAAAGGCTGTATCTGATAGTAAGCTAACGCTAGCGATTGACGGGGTTAGATCTTTGGTAACTCGCCAAGAAGAGTGCATACCGATCTTGCCAGCTTTCTCGAATTTCCAACATCCCCGCACAAAAGAATTACTGTCTGGGGCACAATGCGGTTTCGTGCCAATTAGCCGTTCTACTTCCTCACTAGAAATAATCCAACCCCGAGCATCAGCCTGTTCTAAAATCGACATGTACCACAGTGGATTCGATAGATTTTGATGTTTGTTGATGGATGTTTCTATTTTCTCCAACCGATTAGAAATATTTGCCAATAACTCTTCTAGATGGCTGCTAAGTTGTGGTGATGTTGCTGGTGCGCTTACTAGATCGGGCAGTTGCAACTCGGCGATTTCAACTGCTGGGTCGATCGAACCGTTAACATAGTTATAAACTAATCCTGCATCTATCAGATCTGGATGCTGGCTCAAGATTGCGACTTCATCCCCTTGTTCGCATTCGAGGATAGTTTGAATCAGGCTATGATAGTTTGGCGGTCGATTTTCTGTGACTGGCTCAGTGCTAAGATTTTGTTGTAATAAATGAGTCAGTTGAGCTGTCCAATAGTGCAGGAACTTGGCAGCAGGTAGATTCCCTTCGTTGTTGAGTTGCTCGCTAACTTGTGCCATCACGCCGATAAGTCCGGTATCGATTAGCTGTTCATGTTGCTGTAGTAACGACCACTCCTCTCCTCGATCGCATTGCAACAAGGCTTCGATTAGATGTAAATATGTATTGAGGTGAAGTGTATCCATGTGAGCCTTCCTTGGCAATCTCGTTATCTTCACTGTAAATAACCAAGTTGAGGAACTTGTGAAGATAATAGAAAACTCAACACAATCTTAATCCAGTCGAATCGAACTATTGTAGTTTAAAATAACGATCGAACTTCAAGTTTTGGACTCAAACTTAGTCTCAAACCTTTTTCCAGAATTCTACAAAAAATTCAACATTATCGATCGGCTCGACTTCATGTTCTACTTCTGGTATTACGATACCTAGACGTTGGCGTAGCCTCTCCAGCGGAGAATCGCGATTGAGGATTATTTCATTATGATATGGGTCGTGGATGCGATACCTTAAACTACCAAACTGGACGTGGATCGTACCCCATACGCCTTTTTTAGTGGTGTGTCGCGATCTTAATCCCTGCGGGATCGAATCGTTTGTAAATAAAGGTGTCCGGCGATAGGGAGCATAACCATTTGGGATCTCTTGCCTGTCACACAACACGCAATTCAGGAGTTGTCCTAGATGCTCGGAACGTCCTATTTCTGTAATTACCCAAGGACGCGGAAAAAAAGGTGGTTCGTGACGGGTGTGCTGGCAATGTCCGCAGTCTAATTCGGCTACCCAATGCTGCTCGAAATCTTGATGAAATCCAATTATCGATCGATGCAATATGAGTTTCCTCTATGCTCACAAATGATAGGGGTACCAATTAGCACCCCTTTTTGAATTACTGAACTAGAGCTAATGGTGGATTTGTCGCACTGACATGTCGATCGATCACCGCGTCGATTAAGCCGTATTCTTTAGCTTCGACAGCAGACATATAGAAATCTCGATCGGTATCTTCTTGGATCTTTTCTAACGGTTGTCCCGTATGTTTTGCCAACAGATCGTTTAGTGTACCCTTGATATAGAGAATTTCCTTGGCTTGGATGGCGATATCAGTTGCTTGTCCCTGCGCGCCGCCTAAAGGTTGGTGAATCATGATCCGGGAACTGGGGAGGCTCGTCCGTTTGCCATGAGCGCCAGCACTGAGCAAGAATGCACCCATACTCGCCGCAAAGCCCATGCAGACAGTAGAGACATCGGGGCGAATTTGATTCATCGTATCAAAAATTCCCATCCCTGCGGAGACTGAGCCACCAGGAGAATTGATATACAAATAAATATCTTTTTCGGGATCTTCTGCTTCCAAAAATAGCAGTTGAGCGACGATGAGGTTGGCTAAATCGGAGGTGACTTGCCCACCCAAGAAGACAATTCGATCGCGCAATAGCCGCGAATAAATATCAAAGGAACGTTCGCCTCTGCCAGATTGTTCGATGACGGTAGGTATCATAGCTATGCCAATATATGTCGATTCTTTTTATTATCGCCCAATCTTGGGGTTTGCGGTCTAGGGGTTTCCGTACCGGGATAGGGAATAGGGAATAGGGAATAGGGGATAGTTGGAAGTTTAGTAGTGGACTAGGGAGATGATGGGGATATCTGAGGGTAAATGCGATCGACCGTTGAGTGCGTCTAATTCGATGACAAAGGCGCAGCCGACTAGATTGCAGCCTATCTGTTGTAATAATTTGGCTGTCGCGGCGGCGGTACCACCAGTGGCAATTAAGTCATCAACAATCAGAATGCGACTTCCGGGTGCGAAGGCGTCGCGGTGGATTTCCAGGCAATCGATGCCATATTCGAGCGCGTATTCGATCTTGTGGACTGCGGCGGGGAGTTTCCCTGGTTTGCGGACGGGAATGAAGCCAATCCCTAATTTATAAGCCAGCGCCGCTCCAAAAATAAATCCCCGCGACTCCATCCCGACAATGTATTGAGGTTGTAAATCGATAACTTTAGCAGCTAAGGTATCGATCGAGTATGCTAACCCGGCTGGATCGCGCAATAAGGTAGTAATATCGCGAAAGAGGATACCCGGTTTGGGAAAGTCAGGAATATCCCGAATTAGAGCTTTAAGATCCATTCTTTTGTGGTGATGGGTTGAGAGGACTCAGGATCGATCGTCTCTGGTAAGGGGTTAATTGTCAAATAGATGGGAGATGGGAGATGGGAGGTAAAAGGTCAGAGGTAAGAGGTAAAAGGTAAATACAATCAGTCTCTCAGTTTCCTAGTCCCCTCGTCCCTTCATCTCCAAGTCACCTCATCCCTATTCCCTATTCCCTATTCCCTATCCCCTAAAGAGTGGTTAATGTCTAAAATTCGGGTATGCTGATGTTGACGATCGAACCCAAAATTTTCACGTCAATTGCCACAATTTTGCCCCGGAATTGGGTCTAGATCTTTGAAGATTTATACCGCATCTATAAACTAGTCGATCGATTGTCTTACTATGATTGCATTACCGATCAATGGCCCTATGTCCGAGTCGCTGCTGGGGATAATTGAAAGTCTCCCCAATCCAGGTATCGCTGGCGATGCTTGTCCGCGCCGCACCAAAGTCGAACTCGATCTGATTTTACTCGCGATCGAAGCGATCGAGTCGAGCAGTTCCGAACAAATTTTGGAACTTGCTAAAGAATTAAACCTCCAAGACATTATCAAAAATCGGATCGTCTTGTGGCGGATGCGCTCTACCAATCCGATGCGGCGCGCGCATACGCGCAGAATTTTAACACTCAAAGAAGCCAAAGCGCTCAGTGCGATCGGTTGTAGATTGGCAAGTCGTCTGGCGGTACCGATTCGTCAGCTCCTCCAAGCCCAGCAGCAGCTCAGCGAGAAGCAAATCCCCCCGGAATACAATTTCCGCATGTCTGAGTATTTAGACCGCTTCCGCGCCCATTTTCGCAGTCGGATGAATCCGCGCAGGGCGAAGGTAAGTATTTATAAGGATGATGATAAGTTAAATGAGTTGGCGGTATCGTTATTGAGTAAGCTGTTATTTTGTACGGGTACGCTTGGTACGCAACGGTTGTGGATGAGTTTATTCGATGGGGAAGTGAAGTAATGTGATGAGTTTAAGTAAAGGTAAAGGGTAAAGGGTAAAGGGTAAAGGGTAAGAGGTCGCAAATCAAGTAGATAGGCGTAATTAAATACAAGATATCGCGTAGGGTGGGCACTGCCCACCAACTAGGTTTCATGCACAATCTATTTTATAAAGAATTGCACCTAAATACTTACTAGAATTTCTCTATAACCCTTGTGGTGGGCAGTGCCCACCCTACTTGTGTACCGATCCAGAAGGGTACTCTCTACATCCTCGGTTGGGGGAGGTACCCTGTCTTGTCTCGCTAAACTCTCGGGAAACCCGAGGAGCGCGAGCCGCTCCCCCAAACCCCCTCCAAAGGTTAGACTAGTGAGCCGCGTGGTGCGGCATTCACTCTATGCTAGATTTTAGTTGTGGGGTAAATGAGGATTTTAGCTCGATCGAGCTAACTCAACTGTCAACTTTGCCCTGAAGCTCTGTCTGAGGGTCAACTGTTTAATCTTATGGCACAAGAATACTATCAGCAAGGATTGGCAAAGGCTCAGGCTGGCAATTTGCGCGGGGCGATTGAAGATTTCGATCTCGCCCTGATTGCTACGCCTGAGTGGGCGGAGGTTTTTTATCGGCGTGGCTTGGCGTATTTCGATCTGGGCGATACCATTACCGCGATTTCTGACTATACACAGGCATTAGCAATCGATTCTCATCATCGCGATTGTAGCTATGCACGAGCGTTGGCGAGATTAACGCTCAAAAATTTTCCGGGTGCGCTCGTAGATATCGATCGCGCGATCTTATTCGGTCGCGATTATGCGCCAGCATATCAGCTCAAAGGGCTGGTCTGCAAAAAACTCGCTAATTATTCAGAGGCGATCGCGGCGTATAAGGTGGCTGCTAATCTATATCTAACCCAAAAAGATCGCGAAAATAGTCAGCGATGTTTCGATCTGGCGCAATCGCTCCAACCCAAAACCTTCGCCCATCTGCCTGCGAGTATTTCGCCCATTGCCCCCAAATCGACCCCCAGACCCCCGCTAACTAGTCCAGAGCAGTTTTATATCCAACTACTAGAACAGGGCGAGCGGGGCGACTTGGCAGGGGCGATCGATAATGCCAATTGGGCGATCCAAGCTAGTCCGAATGAGGCATGGGTTTACGCCTGTCGCGGGGCATTATATTCCAAACAGGGCGATCGCACGGCAGCTTTAACTGATTTCAATCGTGCGATTCAACTCGATCCTAATTCTCACGTGGCGTATCGCGGACGCGGTAAATTGAGAGATAAGATGGGTGATTATCGCGGTGCAATTTCAGATTTCGATCGCGCTTTAGCGATCGAGCCGCAGGATGTATTTATCTATTTAGCACGCGGCAATGTCCGGGTGAATTTACACGATTATCCGGCGGCGATCGCAGATTTTGCTCAAGCAATCTCGATCGATCCGCAAGAGCCGTTAGCGTATCTCAACCGCGCTCAAATATACATCAAAACTGAAGATTTACCTCAAGCGATCGAGGATTATCAAACCGCTGCAAATCTCTATCTAGAACGTCAAGATTTAACTAAATATCAAGAGACGATCTCTCAATTACAAAAATTTCAACGCGCTGCACCCCAGTCGGCACCACCACCGCAACGAGATCGATCGCAGCCCCAAAATGAAGCCCTGCGCCAACGTTTATATGTATTAGTCAGCGGACAATGGGCGATCGCCCAACGGCTGATCGATCGACTCAAAGAGGAGCAACCCGGATATGAAGAGGATTGGTACCTCCAGCGAGTAATTTATAATTTAGAAGAGGGGTTATAATCTGCTCTAAATATTTCAAATCCAGTAGGGTGGGCAATGCCCACCAATTAGGTTTAAGTCATTACCTATTTGATAAATAATTGCGCCTACCTACTAGCTAAAATTATTGGAGACGTATTTCAATAAAATGAAAACTGCATATGTATCCACTAATCAGTTGACAGACTTATAACCTGATTCATACAATTCAATTTTCAGGATAGCCCCAAAAAATCTGAAGATAGAATATTAGCTAAACAGCGTTCTAAATCGAGTAATTTCTGTTGTTGCTGAGGGTCGATTTGACGATCGATCTTAATCTCTGGATTAATTGCCGCCGCCGCTCGATCGCGATACGATCTAATTGTCTCGATCGTCTCAGTGTTTAGTCTAAATAAATAATCAGCCGCCGCATCGGTATAAGCTTCTAAAACTTCTGCCGAATTATCAAGATTTTTACTATTACTAATATTGTCTGAAGATCGATCTCCCGATCGTTTATTCGCAATCGTACTCGCACCGCCAGCAACTACAGCTCCTAACGGCCCTGCGAGGATCCAGCCCAAGCCAGTCGCCAGTGCGGTAGGTGTCAAACTGTCGAGTGTGGAAGCTGTTGTCGCAGGTTTTGGTGGGGGTTGAGCTGGCGATTCTGGCAATAATACTTCCGGCGGTTCTGGTAAAATAATCTTCAGTGGCGCGACTGGCGAAGTATTAAAAAAACTCTCAGCTTTAGCCGCCCAATCATTAATTTCTTGTTGAGCATATTTCAATCGCGGACGGACATTACTCGATTCCCATTCACCAAATCTATCTTGTTGAATAGCCGTAGTCAGGGGTGATTGATAAAAGCTAATTAGGTTGGGTAAATATAGCCATTGCTCGACTTCTTTGAGGCTATTTTCCCATCCAGATTGGATCAATGTTTGCGCTTGACGTTTGAGGGCTAGCTCTCGATCGCATTTCTCTTTCGTTTCATTAACTTCCGCTGTTAATTTAGCAATCTGCGATCGTAATAATCCCTGAACTTCCAATCCCAACGATCGCAACACAGGCAACCGCACATCAGCTAGTTCCTCCCGCTGATACGCCACAATCGCCTGGAGCGCCGAAATAAATGAGGATAACCCCGAAGTATGCAAAGTCGCGTCATCACCCTTCAGGCGGGCACGTAGAGCCGGGAGAGCGTCAACTCGATAGAGGTTGCTAATCCCCGGCGGTAATTGCGATCGAAAACTCTCAGCCACAAATCGCAACCGATGTTGAACTTCTTTCTGTTCTTCTGGCTCTAACATATTCGTAAAATTAGCCACGAATACCACGGTATTAATCCCGCGATTTTCTAACCAATCCCGCAGATGTTCGCGCTCCCCCAACGTCATCAATTTGCGGACATCCAACACATTCACCACCAAATCCGCCGCCAATAATCGATCGCGTACCAATTTATCCTGCTCGTCGCGATCGTTCGTACCTGGTAAATCGAGTAATTCTACCCCAGTTTTTAAAAACGGATGGGGAAAACTCACCTCGACTTCCAGCACATCATCCCGCATCCGCCGATCGTCATCCAGTGTCGCAAATGCAGTTAAAATATCGGTATTCTTCGCTGCGATTATTTGCCCATTAGTGAGAGTTATTTTAGTCGCCAACTCTTCACCATAAACGACTTTAATCGCCGCGCCAGTAGTAGGGATTAGATCGATCGGTAAGGTTTTATTACCCAATATTGCATTTAATAACGTCGATTTACCATGATTGAATGGCCCAAAAACAGCAATTTGGTAGTTCGATCGAGCTGATTTATTAGCCAGCGTTTTGAGGTCGTTAGCCAGTCTAGAATTTGGGTCGATTTCTAGCTTGTCAGCGGCAGTTTGAAGGTGGGCGATGAGTGAGGAGTTCATGGTTTGGCGATCGGGTTAAATAAGTAATTTAAAATAATTTGTCGATCGGATAGATTTACATCTAAAATTGAGATAGTAGACGTTGTGCGCCTTTATTTTATGTTAGAACCACTGAGTCAAGCTAAACAACCAAGACCACAGACTGCAAGCCCTGTAAATGCTCTAGATAGATCCCCTGCCGAACAACTAGAACGAAATCAGAGGCTCCAAACCGTATTGCGTCAATGGTTAGATGAAGAACTAACACCAGAAGAATCAACAGCAAGAGCGGAGCTATGGGAAAACTTTAAAAACATAGTAGATAGCAGTAGAGAACCTGGACGCACACTTTATTCACATGAATAAAGCATGATTGTATTTTTAGATAGTGGGATTTTAGGTTTATTGTCTTCACCTTATCAACAAGGTGAGGCTGGAGAGTGTGGTGAATGGCTATATAGATTATTAGCAAGAAGTGTTTATGTAGTCAGTTCCGATATTTGTGACTATGAAGTTAGAAGAGGATTGAAGTTAGCTTTAATCGATCGTCCAGTGCGATCGGGTTTACAACAGTTAGATGCTTTATTAAATCTCATAGACACCCACAAACTCCATCCCCATACTATTTGAAGCATTGACAGGAATATTCCAAGAAATTGCTTCTAGCCGCTTGATTCGTTCTATAAAATTAGCCTGTAATTGAGAAATAGCGATTTCTCTAGTTTCAGCTTCGATCCGAGAATCGGGAAACTCCAAGACAGAAGCAGCAATTTTTCCAGGTTGAAGAGTTTCTACCAGAAGTGTTACTTTCATATTCGTAGCTGGTTTGGGTAAGGAGCCGTTAAATTGAGTGGTCATCGCCCACAAATATCTATGGATTATTCCATCATAGATGGTCTACATAAGTTTCTGTCCTGAAATCGGTGGGCGATGAGTGAAGCGTTCATGGTTTGTCGCTCTAATTCAATAATTTATCAGCTTAGGTTTATATGCTTTTAGATATTTAGCTCGATCGCTAATTAAGATGGTGGGCAGTGCCCACCCTACGAGTTTACCTAAGCAAATGTAAATTTCTATTTACAAATCTAACACTTCTGCTTGCGAATAAATTAAAAATATAATAACGTACTACATTTTTATTCAATCTCCATAAAGATATCAAATAGCTACCATAGGGATTTCCCCTACATGACACAATATTATATTTTTTGACAGAGGTTTATTAATCATGATTTCTTATCTTAAGCATCTTAAAAAAATGCTGTTTCCTTTGGCTATATTGGAAATTTCTTTGGCCATACAAATGCCTGCGAATGCACAAAGAGTAATTACACGAGAACAACTTGATAGACTGTCTTTGCAAGAAGTCATAATTTTCAGAAATGAACAGCGGCGACAAGCAAGAATCGTCGTATCAAATTGCTACACCAGCTCATATATTGCTCGGTCTACTTGCGACGCTCAGTATTTACAATATAGTAACTTAATTGCCAATCTAAACACTTATATTGCTCAAAGGCGAGTGAGTGGTCGATAGTAGGCATAATTTAGATGGTGGGCATTGCCCACCATCTAAATTATGCACGATATTACTATTGAATTTACCTACAGATCAACCGTTCAAGAACCCTTGATAGAAAGACTCGATCGATTCCGACTCTTTCACCACATCAGCTTCAAACTGTTGTAATCGATTGACCTCTGTGACTCGATCGATCTCCTGAGATTCTTTCTGCTTGACGAGATTTTGCAACTCACCTTTACGGGTAGCAATATCATCATTAATGCGTTTGATTACCTCTTGCTCGTAGGTATCAAAACACTCTTGCGCGGCACTATAAATCGGTTGCCATTGTTCTTTTGAAATCTCTGGCAACTTGGCGATTAATTGTTTCTTGATTTCCTGGGCGAAATACTTTCGCGCGTGATCGACTTGGAAGGCGGCAACACCTAATCCGGCGATAAGAATGCCAATTGGGCCGAGAATTGCGCCGAAGATGACGGCAATCCCCGCAGTTGTAAAGATGTTGAGTAAAATGCTCTGGAAATTGAAACCGCCAACGGCTAAAGCAGCTACCGCAAAGTTACCAGTCGCGATCGAAAATAAGCCCATCGCCCACTTTGCCCAGGAGGGGGTGCCATCGCCTTCGAGGGTATTATTCCGAGTATGAATTTTACCCGTCAGTTTCTCCGCCATCTCTTGAGTGATATTTTGATAATTAACGCCATGTTTTTGGGCTTGCTCTGAAAGTTCGCTAAAAGCGGCTGTGAGTTCTTTTTGAGCCGAGAGCGTCCAGGCGGCATATTTATCGTTGATGTACTGTTGGAAGCCTTTCTGGGCGGCTAGGTTGAACTGTTCGCGCTTGCTGTCGCTGAAGAAGTCGGTAAATTGCAGATCTGAAGGTTGATAAGCTTGGAAATCGGTATCGAAAGTATCTTCTAATTTGAGTAAGTAAGTCTTCATGGAATCGGCGATCGATCGAGCCTGACGATCGCGCACGCGGCGAATATCATCGCGGAAGCCATCGCGAATTTCTTGGAGTTTATTAAATTGCGGTTCGACGGCGGCGATTTTAGCTTTGAGTTCGGCGACATCAGCGTCTAGTAAAGGAATTCGTCGGGCAACGGCTTCTTGAACGTGGCTACAAGTTTGTTTGGCAATAATCCGCGCTTGACGCAATTCGGCGATCGCGCGTTCTTGAGTTAGAAATGTATTGAGTGCGTTGATAAATGGGGGGAATCCAGTATCGACTAAATCGGCATCTTTATCTTTAAGGCGGCGGCGGAGTGCGGTAATCGAAGATAGGGGAAATACGCGCTCATCGTAAATATCGTAGCCATCAACTTTACAATATTCAGCTAGGTTAGCTTTGAATACGCGATCGAGTTTGCCTTCGGCTGCGGCTAATTCTGTGGCATCATCAGGATCGATTAATGATTCCTTGACTCGATCCCAAGCATTGATTAGAAAGAAAACGCTCAAGCCACGATCTTTGACGTAGTTCTCTAGATAACGACGTTCGCCTAATGTGCAGGGTTGCGACGCACTGAGAACGAATAATACTGCATGGCAATTATTTAGATAGCCTAAAGACAACTCATTCCGCGCTTCGGTATCATTCAAGCCGGGACTGTCGATGATTTCAATTCCTTTTGATAGTAACTCTAGTGGATATTCCACAACGGCATAGTCCACATCGGGAAAAGCGGGTTTGTTGCTTTCTTCGAGTTGCTTGGCTTCGGCTGGATCGATCGTGTATTTAGTTTTGAAGGAGCCAAAATCGATCGCTTCTGGTAACTTACCATCCTTGAAATGCACGGTGACTTTTTTCTGTTCGCCGTAGCGCAACACAGTTAATAATGCCGTGCAGGGATTGACATCGCTGGGTAAGATATTTTCGCCGATGAGAGCATTGAGAAACGTACTTTTGCCCCGTTTCATATCACCCAATACCATCAGCCGGAATACACCATTCTGGAGGTTGGTACTAGCTTTGGTGAGATCTACTAAATCTCGATCGAATCCCATTTCTCCGGAGCCTGTCTGGGCGGCGAGTTCAGATTTCTGGAGCTTGGCTACCATCCGGCTGAGGGAGCTAGCTACTTCTTGGCGGACTCTGGCGACTCGATCTAAATCTTGGAGGAAACGATTGGTTTTAGCAGTTGATATCATAAGGAAAAGGGGGGTGTAGGAGCTGGTTTGGATATGAGTTATTGGGGTGTGGGGGAGATCTTTACCCCACCCCAGCCCTCCCCTTATAAAGGGGAGGGAGCCGGATCTGAAGCCTCCCCTCATAAAGGGGAGGGAGCCGGATCTGAAGCCTCCCCTTATAAAGGGGAGGGAGCCGGATCTAAAGCCCCCCCTTTATAAGGGGGGGTTGGGGGGGTAAGCCATGCCTAAACGAAGCCAGCAAGAAGTTAGGGACAAACCAATCTGTGAAAATCTAGGATTTACGGTTGAATTCAAACCATGCCCATCCAGCAGCGCCGAGGAAGGCAAAGAAGGAGATCCACGCCAGCCATTGCGATATGTACACAACTACAGCACCGACGATAAAGAACCCGGAAAGTTTAGCCGCGATTATCAGATCTCGTTTGAAGCTACGTGCGGGTTTGTTGGTGCCAGTTTCTCTCACCGTCGGGTGAAACGGTGGCTCGGGGCGACGGATCTCTGATTCTAGTTCGCGCAATCTCAGCTCTAGCTCGCGCTGCCGGAGTTGTGCTTCTCGCTCTTGATAATTAGGTTCCACAAAATCTCGCTCGCTACTACAACTACTAGGATCGATCGCTAATCTAACTAAGTAAAATACCAAGTGTCAACAGTGAATCTACATAAAATGTCGATCGAAAAAATTGTTGTCAATTCTACCGATTACCGCTTATCTTAACTATTAATCTCTCGATCGAGTCAGACTCGATCGACAGCAACTCAGAAAATGGTACAATTGCTCTGAGATCTAGACAACAGGCTTGAGCTGATGGTTGCCCTCAAAGAAGATTTTCCCCACTTTACACCTGCCGAATATCTGGCTTGGGAGGAACAACAAGAATTTCGCCATGAGTATGTCGATGGTGAAGTTTATGCCATGACTGGCGGAACTATCAACCATAGTAAAATTGCGGTAAACTTTAGCACTGCACTCAAGAATCATTTGCGAGGCAGTGGCTGTCAGGTACTTAACGGGGATGCAAAGGTGCAGACGATCGAGTCAAACTCTTACTGTTATCCTGATGTTAGCGTGACGTGTGATATCCGCGATCGCGGTGCCGATCGATTCATCACTCATCCTTGTCTGATTGTCGAAGTTTTATCACCTAGTACCGAAGCTTACGACCGGGGTGATAAATTTAGACTGTATCGAAGATCCCCAGATCTTCAGGAGTATGTTTTAGTTAGCACTGCTGGGATATATGTAGATGTATACCAACGCAACGATCGCAATCGATGGGAACTGATGTCTTATGGTGAGGGCGATGAGATCGAACTCAAGAGTATTAATTACACCTTTACGATCGCGCAAATCTATGAAGATATCGCCTTTAATCTGGAATAGCTTGCGGTGTTTTCAAGACGGTGGGAATCTTGGCTAAAATCAGATCGACTATTTCTTCCGGCGCGAGTGGACGATCGATCGAAATCTGAATATCGGCTTCAGCGTACCTGTGGCGACGTTGAGCGAGCATTTGGTCTAATTTGGAGTGCAGATCTGTAGATGTGGCTAGGAGCGGGCGGGTGGTGTCACCCTGAAGACGTTCGACGAGGAGATCTACTGCTGGATCGAGCCAGATGACTAAGCCTTGGTGGAGGTGGTTCCAGTTCTCACGCTCGATGGCGATTCCGCCGCCAGTGGAGACTACTAGCCGGATGTGAGCTGATATTTCTGCTAATACTTGGGTTTCAATCTGGCGAAATTCTGGTTCGCCGACGGTTTGGAAAAGTTCGGCGATACTTTGAGCAACTAATTTCTCGATTGTCGTATCGGTATCGAGAAAATTGTATACCAATCGATCGGCAAGTAATGGGCCGATAGTACTTTTACCACAACCCATCATGCCAATGAGATAAATATTTAGTCCTTGTAAGTCGAACATGCTCACAGCTTGTGTTGAAACAAAGTTACTAGTTTTCTAGTGGATAGTGAATAGTGGATAGTAATTGGGAGTATGTTTTGAATCTATTTAGCTCGGTTGTTGCGCCATGAGGCAAGATGTAAGCTTACAAATTTGGGCGGTGCGAAAACTGGAGACTAGGGGACTGGAGAATCGATAATCTATTCACTATCCACTATCCACTATTCACTAAACTACTTCTTCGTCAAATCGACTGCTTCGATTTCGCTGAGGCGAAAAGTGACCATTTTGTCCCAGTTACCGCCTTCAAATAGCACTGCTGCTTTGCCATCGGTGACTCGTTGGACTAATCCCTGAAATCCGTAGTAGATATCGTTGATATTTTTGACACGGATGGTAGCACCTGGCAAAATCATAGGGATAGCGTAGTTAGATGGACAATGAATCCTTAGTTTAGCTTAACAGAGAACAGGGGTTTAAATTTCCCACCTCCAAGGTGGATTGTTGTTAGGGTCATTTTAAAACCCCATCCTAACAACCAATTATCAATTATCAATTGGTTGTACCGATCGTAGTCGTAGCGAAGCGTCTCCGTAAGGAGAAGTATCAATTAATTTAAAGAGCTATTCAACGATCGCGCGGACGATCGCCAAAATTAGCGCTTATTCTGCTTGAGGAGGCGAGAGTAAGCAGATGAGATTATCTTCTTTGATGTGGATGGCTTTGCGGTCTTCGCGCAGTTCTTTCATCAGCCTGGTGACGGTGACGCGGGTAGTCCCGATGGCACTGGCAATTTGGGCGTGAGTGAGGGGGAATGGCAAAAAGTACCCTTCCTTACAGGGTTCGCCAAATTCTTCGATCAAGAGGGTAAGATAACCGAGTAAACGTTCGATCGTGTGGCGTTGTCCGAGGGTATTGAGCCATAATAATTTCCGTTGGTGTTGATAACGAAAAGAGTCGAGGATTTCGCGCCGAAAACTTGGGAAGTTTTCGAGATCGTGCCAGTACATCCAGAAAATTGAAGTG
>NZ_JANMZA010000299.1:0-9588 GCF_031382685.1 Chamaesiphon sp. OTE_8_metabat_110
AACCCAACAAATCACCCGCAAACCGACCACACAAACAATTCACCCCGTCGTCCCCCTGCTGCTAGCCTACAGCCCGTCGGATGCCAAGCTAAACAGCAGAACCCCTCCTCTGCCCCATCGAGTACCTGCACTGCCTCTACAGCCGCTTGCCAGAGGACGATCCAGCCATCTTCGGCTAGGGATGCCAACACCCCACTTTTGGGCTGAAATGCCACATCGATGACATTCCCACTGCCGAGTTCTAGCACCCAACTCTCCCAGTCCAAAGGAGTCTTGACCCATACCGACACTATTTCGCGGGTAGAAGCGGCTAGCAACGGTGGAAAATTGGTGTCAGGGGGCAGATCTGCCCAAGCTAATCGATTGACCTTACCAGGAAAACCACTCATCCGCATCGGCATATCGCTTTCATCGACTGATTCTTGCTCCAGATATTGAGCTTTTGACCAGTCCAATACGCCCACGCTGCGATCGTATATGGCACAAGCTAAATTAGCACCATCTGGCGACCAAGCCAGGGTAATGGCAGGTGAGTTCAATTCCCACTGATACAGCCGAGCGTCCCATTTGTGACTATTCCAGATGTGAATATCATTTTTGGTCGCTACCGCTAAGTGTTGACCATTGGGCGACCAGCACAAATCTTGGGGACTAGCAACCCCTGGTAAGTTTGTAACGACTTCCGCCCGATCTGCATCCCAAATCTGGACGGATTTGCCCAGATTAAATGCCAGATGATTGCAGGTTGGACTCCAGACTAATCGATAGACGCAAGAGCCAGATTCGATCGTGTCGAAAAGTTCGGGGATCTTGCTGTCGATCCGCCATAAGGTAATATTGCCATCTAACCCGCCCGCAGCTAGCCATTTACCATCATGCGAGAAGGCTAGAGCATCAATGGAATTACCAGTCGGCGGACACAAGGCTCTACCCATAAAACTCTTGAGTAAGTGAACTTCGCCATTACAACAAGCCGCAGCTAAAGTATTATCGATCGGCGACCACGCGATCGCACTCATATAATCAGATAATTGTGTAGTCGCGCTCAACTCCAAAATCGGCTGTTCGATGATGTCTTCTTCAGCTAAATTGGGTTTTTTCATATATGAATCCTATCGATTTATTACCCATTACTCGTTGGATAAATCTGTTACTCCAAACAGTTATTGAGACTTTGCATGAGAAAAAGTTTATCGAGCTTGCGACCGATTAAGACCATTTGATTTTGCGGCGGAGTCGTCCATTCACTATCATCGATCGAGAAGCGTTTACCACTCAGTTGAAATATATGTCGGAGTGGACTTTCATCAAACCAGAGAATTCCTTTGGCCCGAAATACATTTTCTGGTAGTTGATAATCGAGAAACTGTTGAAACTTCTTCAACACAATTGGGCGATTGCTTTGAAAGGATACTGACATAAATCCATCATTCTTCAGATGTTGAGAACCCGATTCAGAATTTGCTAAACTTTCATTAAAAAAACCTGGAGCGGCAAGATTGGTATCGAGTAGTAGAGATAGTGGAACTTTGCTATGTGCCGATCGTAAAATTCGCGCCCCCTCTTTAACAGACTTCAAAAAGTCTTCGACCTTATTTGCTTTTTCCTCAGAAACTAAATCGGTTTTATTGAGGATAATAATATCGCCACAAAAGATCTGGTCGATCGCCACATCGCTGTTATAGTGTTCGCTCGGTGTAAAAGATTCCGCATCGACGATAGTAACGATCGAATCTAAATGTGTAAAATCTCGTAACTCGGTACCTAAAAACGTCATGGCGATCGGTAATGGATTGGCAACACCTGTCGTTTCAATTACCAGATAATCAATTCGATCGCGTCGAGTCAAGATCCGATATACAGCATCAGCAAAATCATCATTAATCGTGCAGCAGATACAGCCATTCGTCAGTTCGATCGTGTTTTTATTATCGTCATCATTGCCAACTTTAACTAATAATTGACTATCGATGTTAATCTCCCCAAATTCATTGACTAAAACAGCAACCTTATAGCCCTCAAAATTTTGAATTATATGATTGAGCAGTGTAGTTTTACCGCTACCCAAAAATCCCGTCACGATCGTTACAGGCAACTTTCGCGGTGGTGCATCAAGTGTATCTAGCATAAATAAATTGAATATTAAAAAAAGATATCTTCGCTATCTATAATTGGATTACCCCACCTCTTCCCAAAGGCTAGGGTGAAAAATCCCCTCCTCGGAGGGGTGCCCAAAGGGCGGGGTGGGTAGATCCCCGCCACCACCCCAAAACCCCTAATGAAAAGATGCCCGATGACGAATGAGATCCATAAACTCCTGACGAGTTTTAGCATCCTCCGCAAACACACCCTGCATCGAACTCGTCACAGTCCAAGAACCAGGCTTCTGCACCCCGCGCATCACCATACACATGTGAGTTGCTTCAATCACTACCGCCACCCCTTGTGGCTTTAACAACCCCTGAATTGCATTAGCAATTTGGGAAGTCAATCGCTCTTGTACTTGCAACCGACGGGCATACATTTCACAAATCCGAGCAATTTTAGACAAACCAATCACCTTCCCATTTGGGATATACGCAACATGAGCGCGTCCGATAATCGGTAAAATATGGTGTTCGCAAGAGCTAAATAGATCGATATCTCGCACCAATACCATTTCATTTGCATCTTCATGAAATACTGCTCCATTGAGCAATTCATCCAGCGATTGATTGTAACCAGAAGTCAGGTATTTAAGAGCCTTAACGACTCGTTTGGGAGTGTCGAGCAGCCCTTCTCGATCTGGATCTTCACCTAGCCCGATTAGCAGTGTTCTTACTGCTTGCTGCATCTCTGCTTCAGACACGGGAGGTTTGGATTCAGTACTAATGAGCTGCTTACGCATATCGTCAGGTGAAATAGATAATGTCATTTTGAATGTTAGGTTGACTAATTAAAGATTGAAGATTGAATTGCAATGTTAAGAGTTAAGCAAAACAATCCGTTAAATGCTGTCGAAGATTATCGGCATCTAAATTGCGCCCAATGAACACAAGCTGATTTTTAGGTGCAGATTGCCACGGCTCACCATTGAGATTGAACCGCGCACCACTAAGTTGAAAAATGTGCCGATCTTCACTATTGGTAAACCATAAAATTCCTTTGGCTCGAAAAACTTCTGAAGGTAGATGCAGTTGCAGGAACGTTTCAAATTTCTTGACATCAAAAGGACGATTTCCTTCAAATGCGATCGAGACAAAACCATCATTATCTAAGTGACTAGAATGGTGATGATGGTGCTCGTGAGCATGATGTTCGTGACTGTGAGAATCGTGTTTTTCATGTGCATGTGCATGTTCGTGTTGATGAGCCTCATGAGATTCATGACTAGCGTGTTCGCGAGCATGATGTTTATGACTATCTTGCTTAGATTGCTCGATTTCTTCTTTAACTAAATTTGCATAATCATTTGGGGTATTGTACTCTACATCCAAAACTAGATTGAGGGGTACTTTTCCATGTTCGCTATGCAGGATTCTCGCACCTTCTTTGACAGACTTAATATAAGTCTCCACACTCAAAACCTTCTCGGCACTTGCCAAATCTGTCTTGTTTAAAATCGTAATATCAGCATAGGTAATCTGTTTGAATGCTGCTTCACTATCGAAGTGTTCGGGTGTGAATGTTTCTGAATCTACCATCGTCACGATCGAATCTAATCGCGTCATATCCCGTAGCTCTGTCCCCAGAAATGTCAAAATAATCGGCAACGGATCGGCGACTCCAGTAGTTTCAATTACCATGTAGTCAACCTTATCTTCCCGCTCCAACACTTTGTAAACTGCTTCTACTAAATCCTCATTAATGGTGCAACAGATACAACCATTACTCAGCTCTACCATCCCTTCATCGATCGATACAAGTAGTTGACTGTCGATATTAATGTCACCAAATTCATTGACTAATACGGCAACCTTTAAACCCTGTCTATCGCTCAAAATATGATTTAGTAGCGTAGTTTTACCACTACCTAGAAAACCAGTAATAATCGTCACAGGCATTCCTCGTTTGGGAATTTTGAGCTTAGCTGTGGCTGGATGCGTTATTGTTTGGGTCATGTAGATTTATTAAATTAAATGGCAAGGCATTCAGTTAATTGCATTCTAATCGTCTCGGCGTTCAAGTTTCGTCCGATAAATACTAGTTGATTAGCATTGGGTGGCGGCGAACGATTGGCAAATTTTCCTACAGAAATGCTTTTCATTTCATACCTTTTACCACTCATTTGCAAGACATGACGCAATTTACTACCCTGAAATTTGAGCATACCTTTAGCTCGATAAATATCTGAAGGTAATCGGTCGAGAAAGTCCTGAAACTTAGGTAGAATTAGCGGGAGATCGCTCTCAAATGAAACTGCGATGAATCCATCATTTTCTAGATGATGAGAATGCTCGTGACTCGATTTGGACGATCTGAGAGTAGTATTAACTCCCACATCTAGAATTAATGGTAATGATACTCGCCCATGTTGAGTAGTAATAATTCTAGCTTTTGGGGCGATCGATCGAATATAATTATCCAACTCATTGACAACTTCAGCAGTAACTAAGTCGGTCTTATTCAACAGAATAATATCGCCAAAAATCAGTTGGTTTAATGCAGCTTCACTATGATAATGCTCAGATGTGAATGATTCTACATCTACCACCGTCAGCACCGCATCAAGCCTAGTCACCTGCTGTAAATCTGTCGTGGTAAAACTCCGTACAATCGGCAATGGATCGGCAATTCCTGTCGTTTCAATTACCAGATAATCGATCGATTCAGTCCGACTTACAATAGCCCAAAGCGCATCAACTAAACTTTGATTAATCGTACAGCAAATACAACCATTAGCTAATTGCACCATGTTTTCATCCACCGCTACCAATAACTGTGAATCGATATCGATGTCTCCAAACTCATTTACAATTACAGCAACTTTCAAACCCTGCCGATTATTGAGAATGTGGTTGAGCAGTGTTGTTTTACCACTCCCAAGAAAACCCGTCACGATCGTCACAGGTATTTCAGCTTGAGACTTCAACACTGAATCTAGACAACTCTGTGCGACTAAATTGGACATACTTGTCTCCTTAATGCGAATAAGTCTCCGTCAAGTGACAAACTAATGCTCTCTTTTGCATCATCTGATAAATATTGTAAAACCCATTAGCACGAGAGGGAGTCAGGCTGACATCTAGTCCAGTTTGTTGAATAAAATGCGGTGTTAATTCCATGATTTCGGTAGGAGTCAACCCATCCAATCCTGCCACTAATAAACCTACCAATCCCTTCGTGATTTGGGCATCGGAATCGCCCTGAAAACTGACCTTTCCCGCAGCAACCGTCGCAATTACATAAACTTGCGATGCACAGCCGCTAACTCGGTTCTTAGGGATTTTCTGGTCTTCGGGGAACGGTGGAAGCCGTTTGGCAAATTGCAGCAGGTACTCATACCGCCGTTTTGACTCGGATATTTGTTGGAAACGTTGGATGATTCGCTCCAATGCGGGTGGTAGTGGCTGGGAGAGTGGCGACATATCAATCTGAGGCGAACCATTCTGAAAATAATGATAATCATTATCATGATATCGGATCTTCACCTAATTTGACAGATAGAGTGATAATCGCCTCTGGCATTCCCATCAGGTAGACCTACGAGGAGGACATCGATCGATCGATATGTCGCCACTAGGTCTGTTTTCGATCGAGTCCACATGCTTGCAAGTAAGTAAAAATTGCCCGAGACAGTGAAGACCAGTTGCGGGTCTAGCACGATCTCCCAATGTTGCGATCGCAATTTTAGCTCTTGGTTTTGTCAGTATGAAGTAAATGGTACCTAAATCGATCGATTGTTTGGTAATTTAATCATACTCAAAGCTCTTTCGATTGGTACCGCGATCGAGCTAAATTATAGTCACACATCTTCTAGACGTTCGATTCTATAATAAAGTTTGCTGACATAATCTATTCCCATAAATTTGACTCGATCGATGCCGACTAAAAAGCTCTTTAAAATTTTAATTTCTTGCCTAATCTGGTGGCAAATCGCCACTCAGCCCAGCACTGCACTCATCCAGTCTAAATACTACAGCTATCGACAACCCAGCTTCGACGGTACGGGCAAAGTCTACATGGGTAGAGAAATCGCTCAGGTGATGGGACATCAAGGTGCAGGTTGGTTAGAGCGTCCAGATCGCGCTACAGAGGAACAACCCCAGCAAATGGTCGCAGCATTGGGACTCAAATCTACAGACGTTGTAGCCGATATTGGGGCAGGTACGGGCTATATTTCGCAGCTCATCGCGCAACAGGTGCCGGATGGCAAAGTATTAGCTGTCGATGTGCAGCCAGAAATGATCGAACTATTGAAACGGCGGATCGATCGAGCTAAGATCGCCAATATTCAAACCCAACTGGGTAACGAACAAAGTCCCGAACTAGCTCCCGAAAGTATCGATCTCGCCATCATGGTTGATGCCTATCATGAGTTCGGTTATCCTCAAGAAATGATGACGGGGATTGTCTCAGCACTTAAACCAGGCGGACGCATCGTGTTGACAGAATATCGCGGTGAAGATCCGAAAGTTTTCATCAAGCCACACCACAAGACTACGCAAAAACAGATCGAGCGCGAAATGAAGGCTGTAGGATTAAAATTGCTGAAAAATGAAAGTGTTTTACCTCAGCAGCATCTCTTCTTTTTTGGTAAGCCGTAATCGATATCAACTAGATGAAAACGAACAGAGCTAAAAGTAAATAAGCAAAAAAAACTAGCTAAATAGATCGATCGACCATAGATTATAATTAGGGGACAACCAGCTATTGAGGTCGATCGAGATGGATCTCTCAGTTACTTTAGACCAAATCAAAGCCATGAGTGTTGAAGAGCGAATTCACCTCATCCAAGCTATCCAGGCTACTATTCCTGACGAGAAAACCGATCCTATCCCATTCCAGGTAGATCGAAATTTTCCAGCCGCAGCTTGGGAAAAAGCTATGCGGCAAATTGAAGCGAATCAACCACCATCGCTCGTTGGCGAAGCCTCTCCCGTGGAGAATCGATTGCTGCAATCGTGGGAAGATGAGGGTGACTCGGAAGAACACTTAGAAACTTGGGAATTCTTGCATCAAGCTTTGGATGCAGATAGAATTAGCAATCGACCCCTATTTCCATGAGCCAGATCGTATTATTAGATACTGGAATATTGGGAATGGTTACAGATCCTAAAGCTAATTCATTTACCTAACGGTAGGCTACGCCAACGATGGAGATGTAATTCTTGCCGCTCAAGCAGTGTTAATTCAATTAGAAGGTCATAACGTCACGATCGCGACAACTAATGTCAACCATTTAAGCCGTTTTATCTCAGCAAAAACTTGGGAAGAAATTTAGCTCTATTCCAGATTCGAGCGATCGCGAAAATAGTTCGTTTACCAACAGATAGCCCCTACCGTCAAAATGCACTAGAACTATTTTCCAACTTGAAGATCGTTCTAGAAAATAAACAAAATAAAGCACCAGAAGAAACGGAGTTAATGATGAATTTATCACCATTATATCTCGAACAAATCGATATTGCTACTCAAAAAGGTCGTAGTGAAGAAGGGAAATCCTTAATAATTAGAATGTTAACGCGTAAGTTAGGCACACTCGATCCTAACTCGATCGCGCTGATAAATAATCTGTCTCTAGAGAACATAGAATCTCTAGGCGACGCACTATTAGATTTCAATACCGCCACCGATTTGACAGCTTGGTTAGACAAATCGCCCAGAGGTATACAATAAGGCATAAGTTTGGACGATCGCGCCAACAACATCCTCCTCCACCCCCTGACACTCCTATGTCCACTAACACGCTCGAAATTTCACTCGAACAATACTGTGAAATGACCGTTAGTGGCATTATCGCCCCCGACGATCGCGATTCTAACAAACTAGTATTAATGACCCCCGATGGTTGTCAGTTTCGCGCTGCACCATTGGGAGATGTCAGTATCGGCGCAGGGAGCAGACAATGGCGCGTTATCCCGATTATGCAAACTGATGGGAATATTACGCGGTTGCAAATCATTGAAGAACATGCTCCTAGCGCGCTTGAAGGCGATCGATTCCTTTGTGTGGGTAGAACCAATCAAGTCAGTCGCAAGCACAATACCGTCTCGCTTAAAATCGAGCGTCCCGGCGAACCAACGATCCGTCCGACACTGTTCGATCCGCCTCCTGCTGTCAAATCTGGGCAATTGTGGCAATTTGTCGCCCAGCGCGTGGGGATGACACTGGAGATTATTTCAGCCGAACAGCTCGACAATTTAGCAGCCGAAACGGTAACTAAATCGCTGCCCAGTGTTGCCCCTAAGACCATTCACAAGCCTCGAAATCCAGATAATGCTCGATCGAGTGAAATTAAATCGCTCGCGCTAGCAGCCCTAAATCAGGAGCTGAACGATCGCGATTGGGAGCTATCCCTCACTAGAGTTAAGGAACCAACCTGGGAATGGGAAGCACAAAGTTTAGTTCCCTTAGATCTGCGTGCCAGAGTCCAGGTAAATGCGCGGACGAAGGTGGCGCGAGTTTACGCGTATCCGCATCAGAGTACGTTTGGCAGTTCGGCTACGCTCACTGATGGAGAGACGGGGAGACTGGGGGATGGGGAGACGGGAGAATTAGCAGCAGAAGGCGATAAATATCTTGACAGGTTAATTGTCACCCCATTGGGTGCAGCCAGAGGCATTGGTGCGTCTTGTTTTCGGGTGCAAATTGGGCCGTATGAAATCGTGATGGATGCGGGGACTCGCCCGAAAGGGAGCGATCCGTTACCAGCGTTTGAGTTATTAGAACGTCCTAATTTAATCCTAATTACGCACGCACACCTCGATCATATCGGCGCGTTGCCGATCTTCCATCGGGACTTTCCAGAGGTGCCGATGATTTGTACCCACGGGACGCGAGAAATCGCCCATGTGATGCTCACTGATGGTTTGAAGGTGCAGGCGGCGCAGCAAAAACAGGGTAATGAAGATTTCGGACAGGTATTTACCGCCGACGATCTCGATCGAACCCTCTTCACCCTGCAAACTCAACCCGTCGGCGTGGACTTTTCCCCCTTACCAGGATTAACCGTGCGGTTCATTCATGCTGGGCATATCGTCGGCGCAGCTTGCATCTACATGGAGTACGGCAATCGATCGATCCTCTATACGGGCGACTACAATACCACCAGCAGCCGCACCGCAGAGGGCTTGAAACTGGCCGATTTACCCCAGGCGGACATCTTAATCACCGAATCTACCTATGGCTCCGATACCCACCCTTCCAGACGCACCCAAGAGAGCGATCTGATTAAAGCGATCGTCGAAGTCGTCGCGAATGGTGGTAATGTCTTAATTCCCGCCTTTGCACTCGGACGCGCACAAGAGATTATTCTCGCCATCCGCACCAGTGCCCTATTCCATAGCGTCAATGTCCCCGTCTACATCGATGGATTAGTCCGCGAAGTCACCGACTTATTCCAAACGCAACTAGACTTACTCCCCGCCGCCGTTCAAAACTTCGCCA
>NZ_JANMZA010000319.1:0-4845 GCF_031382685.1 Chamaesiphon sp. OTE_8_metabat_110
TCCGTCTTGACAGCGGTTGGTATGCCGGAAGAACAAGCTGCTCTATATCAAACGCGCCTCGAAGCAGGTGAATTTATGATGATGTTGGAAGTTCCTGCCGATCGAGTCGGTGAATACCAGCTCCTCTTAGAAAGCGCAGGCGGCAAAGATATCCACACTGCTGATGCACCATTACCCCGTGCTGGCGGCGCATACAACAGCCCAGAAGACCTTTCACCAGAAATTCGCACGCATCTATCGCCAGAAGCTCAGGGCGTCTTTATCACGGCTTACAGCGCGGCTTACAACGATAGTCAAGATAAAACCACAGCCGAGCACGCTGGTTGGGAAAAGGTGCAAGAGCAATTTGACGAGGATGAAAATGGGGTCTGGTCGAAGGTTAAAGTCGCACTTTAATCATCGGAGCGCCTATTTAGCAAATAACTCGATGGCTAGTTGTTAATGCAATTGCGGCTATCTGTCGATCGATAGATGCCTGTGTCTGCAATCTAAGTGATGGAATTTGGTGGCAGGGGCTGTACCATAGAAAATAATGTAGTTGTGTATACCGCACGCCCAAACATTCTATGGATGATGTGAATATTCCTCAAGCTCTACCAGTAAATAGTGCCTCCGGTACCGATCGCCAGCAGCAATCTACTGGGCGATTGCATACGATTACCGACGCATGTGCGGCAATGAAAGATGAAATTGCTAGTGAGGCACAACAAATGATTTCTGGCGCAGAAAAGACGGGCAAACCGCCTACTTTTACTGAGGCTTGCTCGACGATGAAAGAGCAGATGGCTGATGAAGCTCAGCACATAGTTGGGGTTCCATCTAGTACCGTCGTAGGTGCTGACGAAGCTAAATCTTTGGAGCGCGATCTGCCTCATAGCCAGCAGATCGAGCAAGCTAAAATGGCACTTAAAGAAGCTAGTTGGTTCGAGCAATAAACTTAATTAATACTATCTTCTGACTGTTATTAGTAGCAGTCAGATTTTTTATCGGAGCATGATTTTTAGGTATCTGTCGATCGGTAGATATCCAAGCGATGGATTAAGAGTTGTGCCTACCGATCGAGCTAAGCCAGTCTATTACTTTTAGGAGAGAGAAATTTTAGAGAACGATCGTATATTTAAAACAGTTAAAACAACTAGGAACAGATTATGAGTATTGAAGATCGCGCTAAATCAACAGCCCAAAATTTAGAAGGCAAAGGTCAAGAAGCAATGGGTAAAGTTACTGGTAGCTCCCAAGATGAAGTTGCTGGACAAGCTAAACAAGGTGCTGCCAAAGTTGGTAACGCTATTGAAGATGCCAAAGATAAAATCGCTGAAAAAGCTCAAGAACTTGGCGATAAAGTGAAAGATGGCATTGACAACGCGAAGAGAGAAATGAATAAGTAACTTTAACTAGTTGCTCTTAACAAGTGCTTGGTATTTTATTTTGATAACTTAGGTACTACTGGTACCTAAGTTTTTGTCGTTTATAAGAGTTACCGATCGCGTCCAAATAGCAATCGATAAGTTCGAGTAAGTTAGGTAAGAGTCTCGGTGGCTCATAGCATAAGTATAATCTACCTAATTGGGCAATTAGTTAGTTAATTGTTATCTCGATCGAGCGATGACGCTCCCCAACCGAACTTGATAAGATTGATGTCATGAAGTGTATCGATAATTGTAATAAATCTCATGCCTAGACTAATCGGCAAAACATCCAAAGCACCTTTGTATACATTGATGGCATTACTAGTGGCCACTGCTGTTGTTTCGGCACTGGAATCTGCGGGTGAGATCGATCTCATCCCTGGATATGGTAGAGATAATCCGACGATGAGACTGCCGGGTAGTCAGTATCCGCGCTCGTATTAGACAGCTAAAAATCACTTAATTTATTCATCATTATAATAGGAATATATCCGTCGTGCGCAAGGGAAAAGATATCATTGGTAAGCCAGTAATTGCCTACGATTCTGGTGAAAAGGTCGATAACGTTATCGATCTGATTTTCGACCAAAATGACAATAGATTATTAGGCTTCTTAGTGAAGGAAGGGGGCTTGTTTGGCGGTGCTAAAGTATTGCCGCTGTATTTAGTCAAAGCAATTGGTGTGGATGCAATTATTATTCCCGATCGCGAGGCGATCGCCCCATCGAAAAATTATGCAGATATGCACAATATTTTGCATAATAACAACATCTTAAATGGCACTCGGATTATGACCACCGACGGTCGCAATTTGGGTAAGTTAATTGACTTCTATTTTGATGAAACTTCTGGCATCATCGAAGGCTATGAAACCTCTGGCGGGTTATTTGCCGATGCTTATTCGGGTCGATCGTTTGTGCCTGCTCCCAAGACGCTCAAAATCGGTCGCGATGTTGCCTTTGTGCCAGTCGAGACAGTTGCACTCATGGAAGAACAAGTCGGTGGCTTGAAAGCGGCAATGCAAACTGCTGGCTCTAAAATCCAGGAAACTGCCCAAGTCGCAGGTACTAAAATCCAAGAAACTGCCCAAATCGCAGGTACTAAAATCCAAGAAACCGCTCAAATCGCAGGTACCAAACTCCAAGAAACCGCTCAAGTTACGGGCGAAAAACTACAATCAGCCGGACAAACAGCCAATAGTCGCCTCACCGATGCGATCGTCGATCGATCGGCGCAGAAGCAGTTTGTAGTGGGTAAAGTGGCACAACAAACAGTCATCGATTCCGATGCTAATCTGTTTGCCAAGGCAGGTACTGTGATTAACGAGTCAATGGCAGATACCGCCGAAAGATTGGGTATCCTCGATCGATTGTACAAGTCTGCTGGGGGTAATTTGACCGAACCCTTGAGCGAACGCTTTAATGGTGCGGTGGCAGGTTTAACCGTCGAGCAAGCACAAGGACGCAGAGCGCAGACAGCAGTATATACGCCAGAGGGTTATATTATTGCCGCCCAGGGGCAAATTGTGACGCCCCAAGCGATCGATCGGGCAAAAGTAACTCACCGCGAATCAGAGCTATTGAGTGCTGTCGGTTTATCGACACCAGCCGCCGCTCAATCTCGTGCGGGTGCATTGGTTGCCACTACTGGCGAGCGGTTGCAATCTAGCACCAGTGCTGCTAGCGAACGGATTAACGAAAGTGCAGCAAATATGTGGGATCGCGTCAAGGAAACCGCTAGCGAACTACAGGGACGTAGCGCACATGCCCTCGAAGAAAAGCGGATTAAGGGCGCATTAGGTCGTCCGACTACCCGCGTAATTCTCGATCGCAATGATGGGATTATCCTCAATGTCGGCGAATTAATCGGTCACAATGCGATCGAGACTGCCCGCACGGCTGGTGTCCTGGATATCTTATTGGATTCAGTGTATACCGAGGCTCCACACTTGTCGATCGACGAACTACGGGCACCAGAAAAGGGTCGCGCAGCTCTGTCATGAGGAAGTCAGGCTTTAGGCTTTAGGCTTTAGGGGAAACTATCTCAATACCTCTACTTCTCGGTCAATCTAAAAATTAGCTAGTCCGCGAAGCGACTGAAATCGCGCTGTAGGCGAAGACGTGTCGCTAGACGGTTCCCTCGTGCTAAGCGTTTCAGTCAAGACAGGCGGACTTCGCATCACAAGCTGCGATTTCAATCGTCAGCAGTTCTTAACCGAGAAGTATTGGAAACATATCTAAGCTCACACTGGAGCTATCTAAAATACAGCCCTGACTCATGACACGAGTTGGGGTTGTGTTTTAGATCGAACTAAACCCGATCGACTCGAAGATCGTCTCTGACCCTCATCAAAATGCGTCCGAGATGGTTTGCACCAGTTTTGGCGCTACCGCAGCCCCAAAAGTAATCTACAGGTGAATCCTCAATAATTTCGGCATCTAATGTATCGAGTAGAACCTGCTGAATATCGAGATGGCTGCTAAATTTTTGCCGGATGGCGCGATACATCAGTTCGCATTTACACCGATCCCAGTCGGGATGGATTTGATGAGCTGGATCTCTGCCAATTTTCGCGGCTAGTTCGGGAGTCGGTGCGGCTTGAATTTGCGCCATCAGATAGGCAAACTTGGTGCCGTGAAATTTGTGGGCTTGGTAGTAATGCTCGACTGTCTTCCAGTGATGGCTAGCTAAGTGCTGGACATCTGCGCTAGGCATGAGAATTGAGTGCGGTGAGAAGTTGGAAAAGCAACCATAAGGTGCATGAACTTTGTAGAAATAAATTCTCAAGGGGTATTCGTTCGCTCACTTTCGATCGTTTACGCTACTCGGTCGCCCGGAAATTGGAATTTGGGTTTAGCAACATTTTACTAAACCCAGCTATAAATATTCAACATCGGGAGTAGCGAACTTGTCAAATGTGTAAGTGTCCGATCGCGACGATTTTGACCAGGGATGCGATCGCGGCTTGGGTTTGGGGTAAACTATCGACGACTACTGCCGTACACAGCAACATCATGTACAAAATCGAATATTTAAACATCGATTTAGCCACACCCTTGTCGGTAGGCGCTTGCAATAATTTCCAAGCTTCATACACGAAGACACCACCTAATCCTAGCGCCGCAATTCCGTAGATAACGCCAGCCGCACCGAGCGGGTACACCAGCAACAAGCTAGTCGGAATCAGCAGCAGGGTATAAATCCAAATCTGTTTGGCAGTGGCGGCTTCACCGACGACGACAGGTAACATCGGAATACCGACCTTCGCATAGTCGTCTTTAATCATCAGCGACAGCGCCCAAAAATGGGGCGGCGTCCAGATAAAGACGATCGCAAATAATACCCAAGCTTCGATACTCAAACTGTTGGTAACAGCCGCCCAACCGACGAGAGCGGGTATCGCTCCGGCGGCACCACCGATGACGATGTTTTGGGG
>NZ_JANMZA010000331.1:0-5325 GCF_031382685.1 Chamaesiphon sp. OTE_8_metabat_110
GAGACTGGAAGTCTCGGCTAGTGATGCAAAGTCCGCCTGCGCGGACTAATTAACTAGTCCGCGCAGGCGGACATTGTGACACTAGCCCCGATTTGCGGCGCGCGCTCCGGAGGTTTCCTCCGGGTTTAGCGCGACAAGACACAATCGGAGGCGGTGCCAGAGCAGAGCCAATATCCTTCACCCGAACTTTGCTGCAACATCCCTATCCCCGCAACGCCGCCAGCACCAACCCTGGCAGCTTTTGCCAACTGGGATAAGCTTCAAACTTAAGTAATTGCCGTGCCATCCCCAATAAATTCCGGTGCGTCGCAAACCAAGCTGGCGTCGGAAAAATCCGAAATGGCGCATACGCTACCGACTTTTGGGGTCGATCGAATAGAGAAGTATTATGGACGCAGCCGCTACCCGAACCGATATCGGCTAAAGTATTGCCGGGATAAGCACCCCAAGTCGTCGATCCAAGATAAAATAACATCCCCGACCACATATTTACCCCGATCGCGCCATACTTGAGAGTAGCGATCGCTTTATCCAATTCCGCTCGATGTTCTTGCTGCGTCTGAGTGTCGATGATGAGCGTACAAGAAAGGGTTCCCCAAACGCTTTCGTTCGCAAATTCCACTGCCTTGGTGAGAAAATCAGCGGCAGTTCGAGCCGCGATTCTCGTTCCGAGAGGCTCCGCCAACGAGACTTCAGCCAACACACCACAAAAAGCTTCTTCAGTGAGGGCATATTCGCCCGCGACAGGCGGTACATCGGGAATTAGCGTCCAGGGAACGATCTCGGGCGTGCGTGCCCCTAGTGGCTCGGATTGAGGGTACTTGTCGAGTAAGGCTTGATAGCGATCTTGGGCACCTGGATAGTAGGCTTGGCGCGGGGGAATGGCGGCTAATTCGCGTTTGACGGCGGCTAAAAATTCCGCTTGTTGCGCCCAACCAGATGCGGTAACGAGTACCTGTCCCGAGGCACAGTTAAAGCTGGCATTGTGGGCGACTGTCCCCGCAACTTGACGCGCTTGGAAGCTGATATCGGACTGCGACCATTTGCCAGGAACGACGATAATCGGCGTGACGCAGCCGAGTTCGGAGGTAATTGGTTTGGTAATCCGGGGATTATTCGCGGCTTTGCGTTCTCGTTGCTCGGTTGCGGTGGCACCCCAGACGATCGCATCATGGGTACGATGAGAACCAGTAATATGAATCGTCTCGATCTGCGGATGTTGGCACAGATATTTGCCAACTTCGGCACCACCATAAACAATCTGGATGAAACCCGCTTGAATTAATGGCGCGAATGCGTCAGCTAAATATGCCCCAATATAGGCATTAACTGGATTCATCTTGATGATGACAACTTGATTTTCGCCAAATAACTTCCAGAGCGCATCCATCGCCACAATTGCCGAAACATTCCCCGCTCCCAAAATTAACGCTACCCGGCTGGCTGTTGGTTCGCGATAGATCCTTCCCTGGGTGGGTAACGTTCCCGGTTCTAACCACACCTCGCCCCGATAGCCCAAATATAGCAACCGCTCGATCGCATTCCCCGGTAATACTTCCGCCACGAATTGCCCATCCTCCCGTTGTCGAATTTTGGACGGATTAATGCCATCAGCCTGGAGCGTTGTCATCAGCAGCCGGATATTCCGCACTGTCGAAATCGCCCCAGCTACTAATTCTTCGCCCGCTAGCGGCGATTTGGGATCGATCCCCTTGGCTTGGCAAGCCACTCTCATCCACACATCAGCAACACCAATCGTTCGATCGATGCACTCTTGAAGATATCCTAATCGTTGGGGAATTGTCGTTTCCTCCCAATTCGATCGATGCTGATGGAGAATACTAATACCAGCATCGATCTCGTTGAAGTCGCTTATCACTGGGGGAGAAATGTCACTAGTCATTGGAAAAAAGGGTCTAATTACTAACGGAGATATGCAAGGTTGGTATCTAAGAATTGATGATGACTACCAGAATACTGGTGGATTTTTAATTATTTACAACTCCTCTTCTGATTTATTGTCGGGAGTAGGCTATGACGACTGGGTAGAGAATAAAGCAGCTTTACAAGATTTCTTTGAAGAAAGTTGTTGGACGATCGATTGGAATGAAGATTAGCCTCTACGATTATAACTAATGTAAATAATATCAATTCGGCGTAAGAAGATCCTAGAGACTTGAATTCCTGCTAACTGACTAGTCCGCGTAGGCGGACTTTGCATCATTAGCCCCGATTTTAATCGGCGGCAGTACGGGAACAAAACTATTTAATTATTTTTTGCTAAGTACCGATCGATAGACTAATTCAGTTTTCTCGACCATTTGCTCGACCGTAAATTCTTGGATAAATTTTTGGCGTCCGGCTATACCCATTTGCTGGCGGCGTTGTGGATCGTCAACCAAACTAGAGATCGCCGCCGTCAGAGCATCGATATCTTGATGCGGTACTAATAAACCCGTGACATTATCAGCAACTTGTTCGGGAATGCCATTGACATTGGTAGCAACGATCGGCAAGCCACAACGCATCGCTTCTAAGATACTAATCGGCGCACCTTCATAATGCGTACTCAATACAAAAATCTGCGAATCAGCGAGTAAATCGGGAACATCTAATCGATCGCCCAAAAAGGAAACGCGATCGAGAATTCCTAACTGTTTAGCGATATTTTTACTCTCTTCCCAATCGGGGCCAGTGCCGACAAATATTAATTGAATCGGTCGATCGATCTGCGCGATCGCCTGCATGAGCGTATGCTGATCTTTTTGGGCGCGATTGAATCTAGCGACCATAATTAACTGTGGCGGTTGTCGTTCTGGTACCGCCATTGTTATCGCTTCAGTGGCAATCCCATTATGAACGGTGACAACTAGTTTGGATGGTGTTACTTTCAACAGAATTGCTAATTGTCGATCGCTTTCAGAGACACAAATAATTTTGTTAGAGATTGGTGATAAGATTTTTTCCACCCCTAAAGCAATGTTTCGTTGCAGTTTTGGCGATCGCGGATCGAAGCCCCAGCCATGTGCGGTAAAAATAACTGGCACGCGACAAATCCAGGCGGCTAATCGAGCGACGACACCAGCTTTACTACTATGACAATGGACGAGATCTGGCTTGACCGACTTGATAATCGCGATACATTGTTGGATCGATCGCAGATCGTTGGCAGGATCGATTTTGCGTTTGAGATTGGCGATAATGTGTACTTTAATGCCTAAATCGATCGCTTTTTCGGTCAGCAATCCAGGCGCACCAACAGCCAGATGCACTTGATAATCTCGATACAGAGATTTCATCAGATCGTAGACATGTCCCTGGGCACCGCCTAACTCAGATTTAGTAATGACATATAAAATAGTTTTGCGGTCGTGTGGCATAAATAAAGCGATCGTCAATTTACTAATAATAAAAACTGATAAAAATAGACTCAAAACTTACTCTTAAGCACTATTCACTATCCACCATTCACTATCCACTTTGTGTTGACGCAAGCTGCGAGTATAAGTATTTTATCATTCGAGCGAGCCGTCCCAGATCCAGCGATAAGATAATAACTACCGTCATCTGTCAAATCATGCTCGCTCGACCCACGCCCATCGCGATCGTTCTCAATCAACTTAGCGTACCCACTGCCCGCAAATTGATAACATCGATCCCTGGAGCGCAACTATATGGGTTAGCCGGGAGAACGACCGATGTTGATGTCAGTTTTACCAATTTTGGCGATACCGTGCGCCAATTGTATCGTGAGGGCGTGCCGATAATTGGACTGTGTGCCGCTGGCATTTTGATTCGGACGCTCGCATCAGTTTTGACCGATACCAAGACCGAACCGCCTGTCATCGCAGTAGCCGCTGATGGGAGTGCGGTAGTGCCACTGTTGGGTGGGATAACTGGGGTGAATGAACTGGCAGAAACCATTGCCGCCGCTTTACATGTGCGTCCAGCGATTACGACTACAGGCAAAATCCAGTTTAATACAGTGCTGCCGAATCCGCCTGCGGGTTATTATTTAGCCAACCCAGAACATGTCAAAGCTTTTATCGCCGACCTAATTGCGGGGATGAGTGTGAGTTTAGAGGGTGCCGCGCCGTGGCTGGTGGCGAGCGATATTCCCTTTAGTACCGATGGCGAACGCCAGATCGTCGTGACTACTCGATCGATTGCTGGTAGCCCCACGCGGTTAGTTTATCATCCGACTAGCTTAGTTGTGGCGATCGAGCAGCCCGACCAATTTACCGTTACGGAGTGGCTAGAAGTCATTACCACACACCTGACTACCGCCAATCTCACGATCGAGTCTGTTGCCTGTATCATGCTACCCAAAAGCATTGCGGGGGCGGCAATTGCCGGGATTAGCCAGCACCTAAATTTGCCGATTCGCTTCGTCGAATCCAATCACTGGCAATCCGCGCTCACCCTCGTTGGTAGCGATCCCAATTGGACGATCTGGAGCGCGATCGAGACTGTCGATCCGCACTCGATCGGCCAAGCACAGGGTAAACTAACCGTAGTCGGCACCGGGCCGGGATCGGCACAGTGGATGTCCCCCCAAGTCCGTCAGACGATCCTGGCGGCGACGGATTTAGTCGGCTATCACACCTATTTAGATTTAGTCAAAGATTTGAGCGGCGGTAAAGAATGTCATGGCTCCGACAATCGGGTCGAACTCGATCGATCGCGGTTGGCGCTAGATCTAGCCGCCAGTGGTAAAAATGTCGTCGTCGTCTCCTCTGGCGATCCCGGCATCTTTGCGATGGCATCTGCCGTCCTCGAAGTCCTCGACACAGCAGCAAACCCCGCATGGCAAACGATCGATCTCCAGATCGCGCCGGGGATCTCGGCGATGCAAGCCGCCGCTGCCAGTGTGGGTGCCCCGTTGGGACATGATTTTTGTGCGATTTCGCTATCGGATATCCTCAAGCCGTGGGAAGTAGTCGCTGCGAGAATTGCGGCGGTAGCAGCAGCAGATTTGGCGATCGCCTTCTATAACCCGATTTCTAGCCAAAGGAGCTGGCAATTAGCCGCCGCTAAGGAAATCCTCATCAAGTTTCGATCGGCGACCACCCCGGTCATCCTCGCCCGCAATCTGGGCAGATCTGGGCAGGAGGTGCGGGTAATTACCCTGGGAGAACTAGTACCAGAGTCGGCAGATATGCGGACGGTAATTTTAATCGGTTCGAGTCAAACAAAATTAATTCCCCGAGCGGATGGGAGTAATTTGGTTTATACGCCGCGATCGTACGGAAAATGGTAAGGGGTAATGGTTAATGGGTAAGGGTTAATGGTTGGTGGGGGATGGGGGGAACGGGTAAAGGGGAA
>NZ_JANMZA010000396.1:0-15589 GCF_031382685.1 Chamaesiphon sp. OTE_8_metabat_110
AGCGCATTGGGTTTCATTCTTCAACCCAACCACCAACGCGTAATCTGTGTTACCCCACCCCAGCCCTCCCCTTATAAAGGGGAGGGAGCAAAAGCCCCCCCTTTATAAGGGGGGGTTGGGGGGATAAACCCAGCGAAAACGAAGCAATTAGACTTGCGTATACACGGCAGCTTAAAAAGGGGGACTTTAAAAGCCCCCGCATCCTCGGGGGTTGGGGGATTTGGATCTCCAAACGAAGTCTATCCAACTTGTGTATACACGGTAGCTTCACAATCCAGAGTTAGGAACGATTTCAAATCACTTTATATCAGGGAGACAATATGGCACGAGTAATGATCGTCGGTGCAGGTGGAGTTGGGAATGTCGTCGCGCATAAATGTGCCGCACGCGCTGAATTTACAGATATTTTACTAGCAAGTCGCAGCGTCGATAAATGCGAGAAGATTGCGGCGAGCATTGGTTCGCCCAAAGTCACCACCGCCGCGCTCGATGCGGACACGGTAGCAAATACAGTCAAACTGATAAAAGAGTTTAAACCAGATCTACTGATCAACGTCGCACTGCCTTATCAAGATCTAGTATTGATGGATGCTTGTTTGGAGACGGGGATTCACTATCTCGATACTGCCAATTACGAGCCGCGTGATGTCGCCAAATTTGAGTATAGTTGGCAGTGGGCATACCAAGATAAGTTTAAAAATGCTGGACTGACAGCGATTCTCGGCTGTGGTTTCGATCCTGGCGTAACGGGTGTGTTTACAGCCTACGCGCTCAAGCATTACTTCGACGAAATCCATTATCTCGATATCATTGATTGCAACGACGGCAATCATGGTAAAGCCTTTGCGACTAATTTTAATCCCGAAATTAATATCCGCGAAATTACCCAACCCGGACGATATTTTGAAAATGGTGAGTGGGTAGAAATTCCCGCTTTATCAAGCCATCGCCCGATTCCCTATCCAGAAATCGGCGATCGCGAGTCATATTTGCTCTATCATGAAGAACTCGAATCATTGGTTAAAAATATCCCCACGCTCAAACGCGCACGGTTTTGGATGACGTTTTCGGAAAACTATATTACCCACCTCAAGGTATTAGAAAACGTCGGCATGACCCGCATCGATCCGATCGAATATCAAGGTCAAAAAATCGTGCCGTTACAATTCCTCAAAGCTGTCCTGCCGGAACCAGCATCCCTAGCTACAAATTACACCGGACAAACTTCGATCGGCTGTCATATTCGCGGCATCAAAGATGGTGTCGAGAAGAACTATTATGTCTACAATAATTGCCAGCACGCCGCAGCTTTTGCCGAAGTCGGTTCGCAAGGCATTTCCTACACAACAGGCGTCCCGGCAGTAGTTGGTGCCTTGTCGATCGTCAATGGTAGTTGGAAGAAACCCGGAGTATTTAATGTAGAAGAATGCGACCCCGATCCATTCATGGCACTCCTCGGCCCAATGGGTTTACCTTGGCATGAAGTCATGGATGGTAGTTCGCCATTCACAACTTAAATCGGATTAATTTAAATAATTAAAGTTACAGTAGATCTATCGTAGTAGGGTGGGCAGTGCCCACCAACCAGGTTTGAGATATAATCTATTTTATGAATGATTGCATCTACCTACTTAATTGACTAATAAGTAGTAGTTGATAACTCTCCACTTACTGGTTCTTAGCAAAATTTATTACTCGATCGAATCAGTCAAGCTACTTTCACTTAAGTATGTGAGTAGAGAGATAGATCAAATTAGTAATATCTGAAATCTAAGCGGTGGGCAGTGCCCACCTACTTTTAGTAGAGATAGATTGGTGCGTTACCCTGGCGGGATAACACACCCTACAGTATTCTGTTACCTTTTACCCTTTACCTTTTGATATTATGCTTCAACCAACAATCCTAAAAGCGAGTTAACTTTCTGAATAATTTCAGTCGTAGCAAAGCCTTTGTTGAGATAGTCAGTCGCTCCCAAGCGACGGGCTTCCTTACCCCATTCCTCGGACGATCGAGACGAGACGACGAGAATCGGGATCGAGATGCCCAATTGCCTTGCTCGATCGATCAGCGTGAAGCCGTCCATATTGGGCATCTCTACGTCAGTAATCATCAGATCGGGGTAAGAATTGTTTTCCAGCCAATTGAGGGCTTCTAGTCCATCGTTGCAGGTGTGGGTGACAAATCCATAGGTATTGAGACTGGCTTCAAATCGTCGGCGCATCAGTGCGGCATCATCGACGATGAGAATGACTGGGGCAGATGATTTGGTGCGCTCGACGGCGATCGTGCTGAGACTATAGTCAGTAGCGCGACGATCGACACTGGTGGCAAGCTTGGTCGTCAACGCGATCGGATCGAGGATCGAAATTAACCGACCATCGGATTGAAGACTGACCCCTAATAAGCCAGCAGGCGCAATCAGCGGGCTGGGGAGAGGGTTGATGAGCAATTCGGCTTGTCCGAGCAGATCGTCCGCAATCGACCAAATCTCCCGACTGGTGGCACCCTGACGCGTCCGAATGCAGACAGCGGTATCGGGGAGCGATCGCTCGATCGATTGCCAATAATTAGCAAGATCGAAACCAGATACATCGCCGCTACTCGTTGTCAGCGTCCAGGCACAGAGGTTTGCTTCATCATCTGCGAGCATTGTTGCTGATAGCGAACTCACCAACGCTGTTTCGAGGATTTCTTCTGTGGGGAACGCAATCGTGCGATCGCCCACTTGGAATAGGACGCAGGGTACTAATAGCTGTGGGGCGGGAATTTCGAGCGTAAACTTGGTACCGCGACCTACTTGAGTATCTAGGCTTAATTTGCCACCCATGCTGACAATCTGGGCGACAACGACATCCATCCCGACGCCGCGCCCGGATACCTCGCTGACAGTGCTGCTAGAGCTAAATCCTGGCTGACAGAGGACTGCTAATAGTTCGCTGCTGGTGCTGGCGCGATTCTCTTGGATAGAGGCTGCGCCAACGAGCGGAAAGCCTTTGGATTTGGCAATCTGATAAATGACATTGGCATCGATGCCAGCGCCATCGTCCTCAATTTCTAGGCGATACAGATTGCCGCGTCGAGTTAGGGCAACATGGATCGTCCCGCGTTCGGGTTTGCCCAGAGCTAACCGCTGGGCGGCGGTTTCTAAGCCATGATCGTAGGCATTTCTGAGCAGGTGCAGCAGAGCTGGTTCTAATTGTTGGACGACGCCAGCATCCAATTCTACCTGCTCATTTTCGACGGTTAATGTGGCTGGCTTGCCATAGCGGTTGGTGAGATCGCGCAAGATCGCTCTGGCGCGCTGAGTCAGATTCCGAAATGGTACTAGACGGCTGGTTTCAATCCCATCTTTGAGCCGAAGAATGCTGCGATCGAGATCTTCGAGATGGCTGTAGTTCTGATAAGTGGTGGTGTCGATTTCTTGCCCGAGTTCGGACATCCGCAGCATATTTTCGAGCAGTCGGACGATCGTGGTGTAGCCTTGACGATATCGCTCGATCGAGACACGATCGCTGGCATCGCGATCGTCACTGAGATCGCGGAGGAGGGCGTAGTTATCCTGGAGTTGGCGCAGTCTGGTGACAAATTGGGAACTCTCTTGTGTCAACACGCTCAACTGGCTGAGTTGAGATCGGAGGCGGCTGGAGGCATTCATCACCGCCCGTGCTGTCAATAGGGTGTCTACTACCTGTTGTGCCGATCGATCTAGCCGTTCGAGGGGTACGGGGATGGAGATCCCGCGTTTGGTTTCTACTATCGAACTAGGGGCGATAGTTGCTGCGAGTGGTTCGGGGTTTGCTGGGGCGGTGGTTGCCACAAATTCATCCTCGACTAATGCAATTAAATCTAATTCATCTAGTTCGTCTAATTCTATGAAGTCATCTAGTTCCGCTACCTCGGCTTGAGTCAACTGTGGCGGATTGAGATCGTCTATGACATCTTCATCCATGAAGAAGTCATCTAATAAATCTGGTAGTTCTAAATCGGGATCGGTTGCTAAGATCTCGGATTTATTAGTTTGAATAACTGGTGCATCGATCGGTTCAACATTCACAGCTCCAGGTAAAATCTCTTCATCTAGGAAGAAGTCATCTAGTAATCCTGATAAATCTTCGGAAGAGTCAATCGCGAGCGGTAGAGATTCATTAATTAGTACGACTGGTTCATCGCTCGCTTCTACCATTGTGGCTATAGGTGCAACTTCTTCATCTAGGAAGAAGTTATCTAGTAAGTCCGGTAGTCTGGTGGGTTCCTCGATCGCGATCGGTAATTCGTTAATGATGGAGAACAGTTCGTCGATCGCAGGTACAGATGCAACTTCTTCATCTAGGAAGAAGTTATCTAGTAAGCCAGATAGATCTCCACTAGAGGCGATCGAGGTCGGCAGAGATTCATTGAGTGACGCAACTGGTTGCTCGATCGATTCTATAGGTAAGATCTCTTCATCTAGGAAGAAGTCATCGAGTAAAACTGACAGTTCTGCACTAGATTCGATCTCAGAATCACCGAAAATAACTGGTTCGTCAATGTCAGTACGATCGGCTAAATCTAGTTGAATATTTAGATCGAGTGGATTAGATTCAGATTCAGCAGCAACTATTAATGCGTCTAATTTTTCAAGTTCGACATCATCAATCTCGCCGCTATTTTTGATACAGGTCTTGAGGATTTGAAAATATGGCAACCAGATCGATCGCCACAATTGAGGATGGGGATTGGCGATTAATGATTCCCCGCGCTGGAGTAAGATCGTCCAGCCTAGCTCTAATTCGATTTCGGTACCGATGTGGGTGAGTTGGTCGATCGACGATCGAGCTGCGGTGATAATACTGGCAGGAATTTCACCTTGTGCGGGGATATTTGCCAGTTCCATTTCTAGATCCAAAACGACTAGATCGAAACCCTGCTCGGCAAATTCTTGATGAACTTGCTTCATTTCATTCCAGTCTGGTAAATATTTTTCCTTGACCTGAGCGTGGAGCGCTTGCAGTCGCTGAGTCGTCAATTGGGCGCGATTGCCATCCTCAATCTCGTCATTGGTTCCCGGCTCCGCAATTTCCAGACAGCTAGCAAGGAGTTCGCCAGCTTCTAAGAGCATTTGGCTCAAATGACCATCATCGAGTGGTGGTGCTGCTTCCAGGTACCGCAAATCTGATAGGAGATCTTCTAGCACGATCGCTCCATACAACATGCTATTGGCTTCAACCGTCACTGCTCCGCCTTTAATCGTGTGGATCGCGCGGTAGATTGACTGAATATCACCGATCCAAGATGCTGGCTGCAACTGTTGGACGATATCAAAATACAGCTCTAATTGTTGCTGAGTATCGACGAGAAACATCTCTCGCAACTCTTGTTGTAATTGTGCTTCGGCGGAACTGTCGGCGGTCATCATGATGTTTCTACGGCACGGGAATGGGGATGGAGAGATGGGGGGACAGAGGGACGGGGAGCGGGTTCACACCAGCAACGTAATCTGTGTACTCCGAAAAATCTGATGCCTCATGGTCGGGATTGAAGGAGGGCGTATACAGCGTCAGGATTTTTGACAACTGTGGAATCTTCTTCAGGCGCGATTGTATTAGTCCGTGAGGGGGTGTGGCGATCCAACTGGAAAAACTCGACGCGGTGGCGGAGATTTTGGGCGAGATCGCCCACGGCGCGTACTTGTTCGCGGGTGACTGTTGCCTGTTGTTCGGTAGTTTGAGCGATAATCCCGATCGAGCCGATCGCCGTGAGCGTTTCGCCAACTGCGCGAACGATCTCTTGACTGGAGCTACTTACTTGTTCGCCGACGATTGCTACTCGATCGGTCACTAGTTGAATATTGGTGAAAGCCTGCCGAGACTTGCCCATTTCACTGGTAAATTTGTGGACTAGCTCGTTGATGTCGGTGACATCCCGATCGAGACCGGAAGTTACGGTTTGAATCTGGTTGGTACGATTTTGCAGCGAAACCAAGCTATTGTTGGTATCGACGGCTAGCTCGTTGACTTGTTTGGCAATAGTTGCAAATTCATGTGCCAGACTAGCAAACTGGGTGGGGTCTTGCTCTTTGATGGCACGGGTAGATAGTAAGGAAGCATTCAGGGCGAGGACTCGGGTGAGAGCAGCTCCCCGCTGCCGATCTTTGGCAAACTGCGCGGCTAGTTCTACGAATTCATTCAGCCGCTGCATCCGTAAGGAGATTTGCTCGGTTCCCTGTTGGAGGGTACCAATCCCATCTGCCATCGCATTCATTTCTTGCTGCCCGTTGCTGACGGCAGCTTGAGCCAATTCTACGGCATCGATCGTTGCCAATGCCTGCTGCTGAGAGTTGGCAGTGAGGCTACTTACTCGGGCGATTAAAGTCTCGATCTGTTGGATCGATCGAGTTTGATTTTGAGCTTGAGTAGCTGTCTCGACCGCTAATTGCTCTAGTCCGCCCGCACTACCAGCTACTCCATCGGCGCTGGATACAACGATCGCGATCGTTTGATGCAGGGACTCGATCAGGCGATTGAGCGTATCGGAGATCAGTCCTGTTGCTCGTTCGTTGACCTCCGCCTGTGCTGTCAGATCGCCATCTTCGAGCAAACTGACGATATCCAGAATATGACCGATATCGGCTTGGAGCGTGTCACTCTCGCGGACAACTTGCTCTTGTCGGGCATTCCGCAGTTCGGCTTCTTGCTGGAGTTCGGTATTCACTTTGAGCAAATCGGCTTGGAATGCCTGGAGATCCCGCTGGGACTGCTCGCGATCGCGAATATAGCTCCGCACTGTCAGGACTACCAGCGAGCCAGTTACCACCAATAGACCTAAGCTCACCAGTGCCAGCAAGATTGACGCGCTCAGAGCTTGGCGATCGAGCTGCACCGCGTTTTCGGCAGCACTTTCGATCTTGGAGATGGTAGCGGTCACTCCGGCTGCATAAATCTGCTTATTTTGCTGATACTCTGGACTTGACAATACGGCGGTGGCTTCTGTTAATTTAGCTTGTTTTGCCAATTTGAATGCCTGCTCTTCCAGCCCCAGCAACTTTTTATTCGCGGCATCTACTGTCTGCGCCGGACGGGCATCTTTAGTTAATTCCGCCAGGGCACTATCGATACTCGGTGCGTTATCGTTGTAGCGTTTTTCCCACAGCGGCTGACCAGTACTCGCAAACATCCGTGCAGACATCGTGAGGACTTCATCTAAATAGGTGAGTTTACTACTAAGATTTTGCTGTCGATCTTGCTTGGCGATCGTCGCCTGCAACCGTTGGGAAGTCTGCCAGACACTCCAAGTCGAAGTCCCGGTCAATCCCAGATTGAGACAAGTCGAGACGATAATTGTGCTGACTAGATGCCGTTGGAAGAAAGACCGGATCTGACCGATCGATTTGGGGGTAATTTGGGCTGGAGGCGATTGTGTTGGATTCATCTGTTGTTGCTGGCGATCGCCAAGGTTCAGGTACTAATGTGGGATTCAAACCGCCAATTCGAGGGCGAGGTCGGTACTGGGTGCTGGTGGTAGTTCTACTTCTGGCAGCTTAAAGATCTGGATATTTTCGAGCAGATCTGTAGAGAGTAGACTCAGCCTGTCGCCCAGATTTTGGGCATCTTGAGACTGATGTGAGATTTGTTGGCTGAGGGCGGAAATCGAATCGATCGCCGCAGTTGTCGAGTCGGTCGCAGTGACGATTTTTTCACTGGCGGCTGCGACTAGATGTCCCGATCGCACGGCTTGGGCGGTCACTTCTTGGACTGTTTGGAAGACATCGCTGGCTTGTTTGACGCCGTGGGTAAAGGTATCGACCAAGCCGCCCATTTTTTGGACGTCCAGATCTACCGACGACACGACCTTATGAATCTGAGAACTGCGTTGCTCTAGGTCGGTCAAGCCTTCATTGGTTTGTTGGGCGAGTTGGCTGACTTGGGTGGCAACTAATTCAAACTCGCGGGCGACTGCTGCAAATTGTTTGGGATCGCGCTGCTCGGCAGCTCTAGCGGCTACGAGGGAAGCGTTGAGTGCCAAAATCTGCGTCTGGGTAACGATTTCACCTTGATCCTGGACAAATCTGTCAGCAAGTCCGACGAATTCCCCCAGGGTTTTAATTTTTTGAACGATCCGATCGCTCCCTGCTTGTAAGACATCGATTTCACGATCGAGGGTGGTAATCGTCCCCTGTCCCTGAGTTACAGAAGATTGCAATGCGGTCAGAGATTGATTTGTGACTGCCAACTGCTGCATCGTATCTCGGGCAGATTGGCGGACATTCCCCGTCAGCACCAGCATTTGACTGACTTCTTCAGCCTGTTTGCTGGTATTTTGAGCGACTGTCGCCGCCATCTGTTTTTGGGTTTTACTGTTGGCATCTACCCGCCGAGCGGCGGTGGAAACTTGGCTCAGAGTTCGCCCTAGCTCTTCACTCAGTCGATTGAGCGTATCGCCGACTAGACCTGTAGCTCGATCGTTGATGCGTGCTTGAACTCTCAGATTGCCAGACTCGATCTCACTTACCACGTCTAGCAACTCGCCGATATCTTGCTGGAGCTGTTCGTTTTCCGATCGCGTGGCGCTCTCCTGCTCCTGACGTTGCTGGGCTTCAGTCGCCAACTGCAAATTTACTGTCTGGAGATTGGCTTGGGAGGCTTGGAGGGCAGTTTGCGCTGATTGGCGATCGCGGATATAACCCCTCACGGCGATGACGATCCCCGCCCCAGTTGCTGCCAGCAATCCCAAGTTAGCTAGTGCTAGGGCGATCGACCAATCCAGCGCGAGTTGTTGCGATCTCACGCGTTGGGCTGTCTCAGTTTTGATGCTGGCAATCACAGTCTGCACGCCTTGACTATAAATCTTCTTTTGCTGGCTGTATGCTTCGCTCTCAAGCACAGCCGCCGCCTCAGCAAGTTTGTTGGCTTTTGCCAATTGAAATGACTGAGTTTCCATCACAATTAAGGCTTTGTTGGCAGCATCAATTTGCTGGTAAGCACCTCGGACAGACGGGGGAATATCTCTAAATAATTCAGCCGTAACTTTGTCGAGTTCGGGGACGCGATCGTTATAGCGCTGCTCCCACTTCATCTGTCCGCTACTCGCCCGCATATTCGCCGACATCGTGAGAACTTCATCGAGATACACGATCTTGCTACTGAGATCTTGCAGCTTTGCCTGCTGCTCTACAGTTACCTGCAAATTTTGGGAGGTATTCCAGACATTCCAAGTTGAAGCTCCAATCAGTCCTAAATTTAGACCGACGGAAGCGACGATCGTTGCCACCAGGTTCGATCGCACAAACCGCTGGATTTTTTGAGTGGGAGTGGCTGAATTTATCATAGACATAGCTTCAATAGACTTTCTGCGAAAGTTAGGGGATAGGGGATAGGGAATAGGGAATAGGGAATAGGGAATAGGCAGAGGGTTAGAGAAAAACAGTATTGAAAACGATCGTGCTGTTACTTTCGCAGGCGGTCTAATATGAATCGATCGAGTAGGGATAATAGGTCGTTGCTGACTTAAGGTATAGTCTGCCCTCACCCCGCCATCGCCTGGGCTTCTGGCTCCCCTCTCCTAAGCTTGGGAGCGACCCAAATCGCGCTGAGGTTCCCTCAGCGTGCGTTTGGGTCAAGACAGAGGGGTTGGGGGTGAGGGCAAGGTCTGTGCTTTGTCCCCCAATTCAGCAACGCCGACAATAAATGTATAAATAAGTGAGAGCGGTGGTAAAGTTTGGCTTGATTCTCAACGATCGACCGACCAATATTGGGGCTGCCAGAGATCGGTGGGCACCAACTGACTTTGCATCATTACCAGCGATCCATCACGATCGGCGGTAAATAAGCCAGGTGGCAGCTCCGAGCGACCACTGGTACCGATCGCCCGATCGACAATGATACTGACATTTTCCAGTCGTCCAGCAGCCTCATTGAGTCGGACGGCGATCGATCGCTCTGGCACAGTGAAGGGGAGTGCTAGCAAGCGGGCAGCGGCAATCAACGGTGTTACCAGACCGTTGTAGTTGGCAATCCCGACCAATAACGGATCGTAGAATGGTAAGTCCAGGATTTGCCATCGATCGACCCGCCAAATTTCCGCCACCCACGTTGCTGGAAAGACCAGAGTGAGGGCGGCGACCTGAGTTAAGATGAATCGATCCAATCGTGAAGCCGACTCAGCAGTTGGCGACACAAGATCGGGAGCGGGTGGAGTTAGATCCGTGACGGTCATAATGGTGGCTGGTGAAAATAGTGAAATGCAAATGGGTAGATCGCTCTATGCGGGAATTTTGGCGAGAACTTGTTCGATACTTTCGCGACTGACTGGTTTGGGCAGATAGTCATTTGCCCCAGCCCGCCGCACGCCATAATTGATTTCTAGCGGCGTCTTCTTGCTAGAGCAAAACACCACATACTGACTGGCGGTACTCGGATTGAGCCGGACAGTTCGCAAAAACTTGTAGCCATCTTGTTCTGGCATTACTACGTCTAGGAATACCAAATTGTATTTGCCAGTTTCGATGACGCTTAGGGCATTAGTGGCACTCTCACAGCGATCGACATCGTGTCCGAGTGTTTCCAAAATCGAAGCCAGAGCGTGTCGATCGACCGAGCTATCATCAATGATTAAAAAGCGCATAATTTTTACTGGAGATGGGTTAATTTTCGATCGTGGATGCCGATGCGGTCAGGAGTCGGGGGATCAGCTCCTCAAGCTGAACCTGGAAATCGGCAATTGCCGCAGTCGTCAGCGGTTTGGTGAGAAACTCGCACCCACTCCACTGCGCCCGCCATTTGTTGGAAAGTTTTTGCTCTCCGGTCAAAATTGCCAGAGAAATTCGCTGGAGATCTGGATGTTGGCGGATCTGCTTGACTAGCTCGAATCCAGAAATTTCGGGCATATTGATATCAATGAACACCACTGATGGCTTTGTTGCCAAAATCTTGGCAACGGCACTATTTCCATCTTGGCAAATCGTCACCGCGTAGCCCAAAGCTGAGACCCAGTGCTGAAATTGCGACAATAGCACTGGTGAGTCATCGATGACCATCACACTTGCAGCAGTCTGTTTGCCGGGTGGCTTAAATTCGACCAAGCCCATGCTGGCTAGTTTGGCAAACATCTTGGCAACTTCGAGGCTATCTTTCGCCAGCTCTTCAGCGATCGCACTTAGCGATTGCTCGGATTGGATGAGTGTCTCAATCCGCCGCTGCTGACTATTGGGTAAATTAGCTTTCTCGATCGCGGCGCGACCCAGGATCGGGCACAATTTCATCGAAGGTATGAGTTTTCTCAACTGCGCCCACTGCACTTGTCGCTGTTGAGCTTCATTTAGCAGTACGATCGGACTAAAACCAGCAATTGGCAACTGCACATCGACATCTGCGGCGATAAATTTTGCCGATCCGCTACCCATGAGTAAGTAGAGATCTAAATCGGTGAGAATTTTGGTGCGGAGTGCTGCTAGCAGTTGAGCTTCGTTGATGATGTTCGCTTGCTTCATCATCGCTAGTACCTGGGAGGGATTGAGTGCTTCGGAGCGAATTCGACTCTCGATCGTCTCTAACTGAGACTGGACTGCCTCACTGCGAGTCCGCAGCACATAGCGTCTCGCCACTCTAATCAGCATCTGGCTCGACCAAAATCGACTGCCTGAGTAGCGAATTTGCCCATTAGCCATCCCGAGATGCCAATAAACGGGCTGCTTGCGATTGGCTAACCTGTCAAATTGATGCTGCCAATATCCTGTCCTACCAGGCTGAATGTGTTGTGGCAGTACTGTGGACAATCCTCTGGCAGCAAAGGAAAATTGGTCGGTATCGGCGATCGAGCCTGTGAGCCGATCCCCGCTGGCAACAATGTCGGCAGCACCAAGATTATCGACCTTGGAACGATCGGATTTGGCGGTATCAATGGTCATTGGATTCGTTCGCATAGCGTCTCCAGTAGAAGATCGAGCGAGATAGATAGACAATCGTAAGTGTTAACTTGCTTCTACGATTAGAGTACCCACGACCACGATAGTTTGGCTCACAATGTCTTTAAATTAATTGAGAATTGAGAATTGAGAATTGAGAATTGAGGATGAAATCGCGCTGTAGGCGAAGACGTGTCGTTAGACGGTTTCCTCAGCGTGCGTTTCACCAAGCAGAGAATTGGGTTGTTAGGATGGGGATTTCAACCCCTGCGTCTCTTGAGAATATTTTGAGTAGTGCAATACCCTTCGATCTCGATCGGGTACCACTACCTCGCTTTAGTGTTGGCAAGATGGCTTAAGTTAGATCTGCACAAATACTCATTTTCTAGATATTTGCTATAGACTCAGACAACGCTTATTCCTAGCCATCGAACGAGAAAAACGGGTTAAAGCCTCCCATTTGTGGGTAAATAAAGCAAGGCGATCGATTGATTCAATCATCTGTCCTTCTAAATCGGCAGCCGCTACACAGCACAAAGGAGAGGTAATTAATAATTATTAATTATTAATTATTAATCATTGACGATCTCTAGTCCTATTTCCTGCCTGATATCTTGGAGTAGCTTGCAATCCCATTTAGACCAGTCAAGTTTATTGATATTTTTAACTTTAATACTTCTACCCAACTGCACGCCGCGATCGAAGATGCTCAACTCCGAATAACTCAGCCGATATTTAGGTGGGTATAAAAAGTGGGCAGCAATTTTTAAGAGTAATAAATGCCACCAATTCGTACTAGTATCATTGCCCATCGTAAAGCCGATTACATACGCTTCTTCTGCCGGACTAAATCCTTTTTTTAAAAGTAAATGAATGCGATCGTGTCCGAGTAGATCGATACTTCCGGGCATATTTAAGGGACTAGCTGGATTTTCTAGCAGCCAGACTAAGAAGGGAATCTCACCTGGTGGATCTCCTTGCAGATCTTCACAGGCTGCTGCTAGTGTGAACGCATCTAAGCGATCGGGATATTTATGCCACAACATGATACTTGAATCTGTTAATCTAACGGGGCTGCTTACTTATCAATTTACAGATCGGTTATCGATAAGATTTGCAAATAAAGTAGGGGATGACTCTGAAACTAATAAATTTATCTTGCTAATGTAAGCTCAAAAAGATCTCAATTACATAATCCAACGAAAGATCCCCAAACAATCAACAAAGCAAAATAACGATCCTGAATAAATAATCATTGGCATATCTTTAGTTCGGAGACTAGCGATCAGCATTTGACTAGAACTCAGTGCCAAAAATATAAATCCATATTTACTAATCGCTGGGATGTTGGCCGCCAAGATAGTTCCGCCAGCGATCGCACATGCACTACTAGTTAATTGCAGCGTTTTGGCTAGTTTATCTTCAGGTACTGAGAAGTTTTGCATTGTTTTAATGGTAGGTACTAGCGGTCAAGTAAGCAAAATAATATTTAGCTTTTGCCACTACTTATACAGAATATCTGCAAAAGATTGCCACCTTCATCCGTGGTTACACGGAAGAATATCTCTTTTATAAAATCTCACAAGGCATGATAGATTTAGATCGTTAATTGTAGCGATCGCGATCGCTTACATTGCAGATTTTGGGAGATCTGTGCCTATTTCCAGGTACTACCGACGACATATCGATCGGGTGCCAGATTCAACTCACGCTAGCGATACGCGATCGGGGACTGATAAACTGACACAAAAAAGCGAGGGATCGATCGAGATTGTCGATCGATACCTCGCGCTGTTTTTAAAAACTATTTGGTTTTGGCTTGGGATTTGGCTTGCTCTAGGGTAATCTCTTTGAGCGTCTGATAAGAGTTGGCGTTTGCCGAACCTTCGATCGCTTTGACGGCGAGATCTTGGACTTGCTTGAGAGCTGCTGCTAGTTGAGTAGAGAGGCTATTGAGGCGCTCTTCTTGATTGAGGATTGTTTCTTGGAGAGAGTCGATATTGCCTTCATAGAAACGTTTTTGACCTTCGACTTCTTTGGCATATAGATCGGATTTAATTTTCGCTTGGTAACTGGCAATTCCTTTACCTTCACCTTTAGCTTTCTCAATTGCTTTTTCTTTGTCTTGAACGAAAGCAGCAACTTTATCTTTAGCTTCATTAAAGAGCTTCTCACGCTCTGCTAAGGCTAGTTCTCGCTCTGCCCAAGTTTTTTCTTGGATTTCTTTGGCTTCGGCTAGTTCGTAATATAAAGCTGCTTGCTGCTGCTCGTATTGCTCGCGATCGAGTTTGCGTTGTAGTTCTAAGTTATATTTATATTCTTGAATTTCCCGCTGGCTATTTTTGCGATCGAGTTCGATTTTCTCTTTGACAGTGATGCCGTTGAGTTCTTGCTCCTTGCTCCAGGCTTTAGCGAGGTTCTGCACCTCTTGATGAGCGGCTTCTTGGCGCTGTCTCAACTCTTCTCCAAAAGCTTTGGAGCTAGTTTCATAGTTCTCAATTAGTGTCTCAAAGGTGTCTTCATCGACGGTGAGACTATGCAGTGTTTGCAAGTCGGTAATCTCGACGGTGACACCTTCTCGAATGTCGGCTAATTTAGCCGCTTCGGTGGTGAGCTTTTCGGATAATTCGCTCACAGCGGCACCAAAACCGAGCTGGAGGCTATCCAAACTCGCGATCGTGTTGTTCACCTTATCTTGAGTCGAGGATACGTTCATGATGGCTTTGGGTTCGTCTTTGACTACTTTGGCTGCGGGGGTGAATACAGGGGCTGTCGCGGCTTGCTTTTGAATATTTTTCACTTCGGCTTCGAGAGTCTTTTTCTCTTCGGCAAGTTGGTTGTATGCCGTGAGAATTTCTGCTTTGGTACTTTTATCTGTTGGTTTTGGTGGCATAAATTTTTTGGGGGAGTTGGGAGTTGGGGGATGGGGGATGGGAGTTGGGAGATGGGAGTTGGGAGATGGGGGATGGGAGTTGGGAGACGAGGGGACTAGGGGACGGGGAGATTAGAAATTGTTCTTTTACCTTTTACCCTTTACCTTTACCCTTTACCCCTCCCAACTCCCATCTCCTCACTCCCACCTCATAAATTAATTTTTCTCGCTAATTTTGGCGGAGGTTTCAAATGCTTTCATTGCTAATGATTGTGCCTGATTCATCACTGTTTGTAGCTGCTCGGAGATCGAGAGAATTTGAGCATTCTGGCGTTCGATGACGCGTTCTAATGACTGCATCTTCATTTCAAAGCCTTGCTTGGTGCCTTCCCATTCTTTCTCGGCTAGATCGGCTTTGACTTTAGCATCGCTACTTGTTTCTTTAATTGCTTCTTCGCGAGCTTTTTTAACTGCTTCTTCAAGCTCAGCAGGGAAGGCAACAACTTTAGCCGCATTCTCGTCGGCTAGCTTTTGATTATCTTTTAAGAATTTTTCGCGCTCTTTCCATTGTTTCTGTTTGTCGCGATCTTGGGACTGAAGATCTTTTTCTTGGTTGCGCTTAGTTTCAGTATATGTATCTGTCTGCAACTGCCGATCGCGAATAACTTTGTACTGAACTTCGTCTTGCTCTTTTTGACGTTCTTTAGTGACGACTGTAAGAGTTTCTGCCTGTTGCTCGGTATAGTCTCGATCGGTTCTTTCCCACTGAGTCCGCAGGTTAACTTGCTCTTTGTCGAGATTTTCGCGATCGGTTGCCAGTTTTTGGTCGATCGTTTTG
>NZ_JANMZA010000411.1:0-1784 GCF_031382685.1 Chamaesiphon sp. OTE_8_metabat_110
GTCCGAGTTGTTGCGCCCATTTGTAAGCACTGGGATTGCTACCCGTGGCGAGTAAGACGCGATCGGCTGTCAGAACTTGCCCGGATTTGAGGTTTACAGCCCATCCTGAGGGCTGCTGGGGCGTAATATCGCTGACAGCAGCCCCCGTCCAAATTTTGACCCCAGCAGCCGCCGCAGCGTCCATTAAGCACCTGACGATCGTGTCGGAGTCGTCGGTAGTCGGAAACATCCGTCCGTCGGCTTCAGTTTTGAGTTTGACCCCGCGATCGGCATACCAAGCTACGGTATCTTGAGGTTGGAAGCGGGTAAAAGCTCCCCGCAGAGCCTTATTACCGCGCGGGTAGTACTGTACCAATTGGGTAGGATCGAAACAGGCATGAGTGACGTTACACCTACCGCCACCAGAGATTTTGACCTTAGCGAGGGGATATTTACCCGCTTCGAGCAGGGTAACGCGGGTATCGGGATAAGTTTGGGCGCAGGTAACAGCAGCAAAGAAGCCTGCTGCGCCGCCGCCGATGATGATGATTTGGGGCACGGGTGGGGGTGTGGGGACGGGGGGACGGGGGGACTGGCGAGACTGGGGGACTGGGGGAGTTAGTGAGATGCGGAGATCTACCCACCCCGCCCTGTCGGGCACCCCTGTCTTGAAAAGGTGCTCTACTTGGGGAAACCCCAAGACCGCACTTTTCGCTCCGAGGAGGGGATTTTATTTCCTAAAGCCTAAAGCCTAATTCCTAAAGCCTAATTCCTATGCTCCATGTGCGCGGGGATCTTCATTACTGCCGCTGGGGACTACTTTGGGTGTGAATTTGGAGACTTCTCCGGCTGTGGTGGTGTCGGTGAGGGCGGTTCCGGCGATGAGGTCGGTAAGTTTCGATGTTAATATTTGGCGGGGCTGTTCGCCGATGGCTTGAGCGAGGACGGTGCCTTTGTTATCGAAGAAGACAAAGTGGGGAATTCCATCGACGCGGTATTTGGTGACTTCGGGGAGCCATTTGGTATTATCGACGTTGAGCATGGAGAAATTGATGCGATCGCCAAATTGGGATTTGATCGCGGCGAGATCTGGTGCCATTGCTTGACAACTGGTACACCAGTCAGCATAAAATTCCATTAGTGTCGGTTTACCATTGCTAAGGGCGATGTCGATCGGTTGGGATTGTTTGGCTTGACCTTCGAGACTATCGGTAAAGTTTTGGGCGCGAATGCCTAAAACAAGTGCAACGGATAGCAAGATCGCGATCGAGACGATTGCAAAGTTACGCAGCCGTTGGGGTGCAGAGCTAGATTCCATTGCCATAAATTTAAAATTTAATAATAGTCTGTAAGCTAAATATATCGTGGAGTTTGGGAGTGAGGTAAAACTCAGTCCGATCGGTTGGCGATCGGGTGATACACTGGCAGCTATGTGTCTTTTTAGTCGCTAGTAGATCGATACCGATCGCTGTTAAACTGTCAACCAATCCGATCGATGTTGTCAATCCCTACCTTCCCCGAAGCCAATCGCGAGATCTTAAGAGAGCTAACTGATTATAGCGATCGAGATTTAGTTAGTTTGCATCAGTTACATCCCGAACAGGGTAAATTTTTTACAGCTTTGTTTTGTCGCTATGGGGCGATCGTGCATAGTGTGATTCAACATGCGGTTGAGTCTCAGGCTCAGGCTGATTATTTATTTGCGATCGCGTGGCGACAGATTTTTGAGGAACTCGATCGAGTTAAGTTATCGGCAGATTCTCACTCGACTAATTGGCAAAACTGGCTGATTGACATCACTGGTA
>NZ_JANMZA010000419.1:0-8188 GCF_031382685.1 Chamaesiphon sp. OTE_8_metabat_110
CCAACTAAATAGTAAGTGTTTCTACCAGCAGAGTTAGCCCACTCGCACCAATTTTCTGCACATGGTAAATCGCGTGCTAATTATTCGAGCGTGGCAACGATTACGGTAATGTTATCACTCCCACCATGCTGCTTAGCGGCATCGACTAGAGCTTGGGCGGCGAGTTCTTCGGTGTCGGCTTGCAGATGAATCGCAATCTCGTCGTGCGGGACTTCTTCGGTCAAACCATCACTACAGAGTAGAATCCGGTCGCCAGCCTGAACTTGTTGAGTCTGAATATTAATCTGACGTAAATCGCGACGACCCAAACAATGAGATAGTACGTGACGCAATGGGTGGACGCGGGCTTCGTCAGCAGTAAGCTGACCCAATTTCATCGCCCTAGCCACCCAAGTATCGTCTTCGGTGATCGAGTCTAGTTTGTCGCCTCGGAGCCGATAGAGCCGCGAATCGCCAACATGCGCCGACCATACCAAGTCATCCCGAAACAAAATCGTCACCAGGGTAGTTCCCATATCGGCGCGTTGAGTATTTTGTTCTTGATCGGTGACGATCGCATCGTTGGCAGCGATCAGGGCTTGGGCGAGCAGGTTTTTGGTATCGGGTTCGGATTCCCAATTACGCTCGATATAAGTATGTGCGGTTTCGATCGCAATCCGGCTGGCTTCCTCGCCACCTGCATGACCGCCCATACCGTCGGCAACGATAAAAAATCGTCCATCAGGATCGATGTGATAGGCGTCTTGGTTGGCACTCCGTACCATCCCTTTATCTGTAAGACCTGTGAACCGCGATTTCATAATCTAATGCCTGTACCGATTAATAATCCAAAATTTTAGAGTAGACTGCGCGGAATTGCTCGTAACCCAAGCGCGAAGGGCGATCGGTTTATTCGATCGGCTGTAAAACCGATTGAGTGTCTATCATCATCAATATCATAGTACCCAGATAAGCTCTCCTAGATCGCTAATTTAGGACATCCGATCTTGACGATCGACTTTCCGGCTTTGCCGAAACCATGCTACTAGAGCAATCGCCGCGAACATACCAAAAACCCCAGCCGGGAGCGTGTTGTTAGTGACAAACAGCATCGTAGCAGACAACGTAAATGTTGCAGCCAAGATTGCCGAATTTGTACTTTGTTGAATCGCGCCGAGTCTGCGTAAGTAGCGATCGGTTTCGCTCGAACGCACGCGGACTTTGATATCGCCGCGTTCTAGCTTCTCGATCGTATCTTCGAGGCGGCGGGGTAGTCCGAGGGCGGATGAGCCGACTTGAGCGGCTTGTCTGCCGATTTCGGCTAGGAATGTATTGGCATCGGGGGTACTGTTACCGTTACTATTCATAATCTGAAACGCAAAGGGTTGGGCGGCTGCCATAAAGTTAAAATCGGGATCGAGTCCTTTACCGACTCCTTCAATCGTGGAGAATGCCCGCATGACGAAGGTAAATGTTGCTGGGAATCGGAAGGGCTGTCCGTAGGCGATATCATAGAGATCGTCGGTAATCTGGGAGACTGATTGCGCCTCGATCGGTTTGTCGAGGAAGTTGTCGAGTAAATACTGGATCGATCGGCGAATCGGATCGGTATCGGCATCGGCGGCTACGGCTCCCAATCCGACTAAGCCATTGACGACGCGATCGGCATTGCGTCCGGCGATCGCCAATAGGGTATCCATCAGTTTCTCTTTGGTACCGGGGGCGATGCGACCCATCATCCCAAAATCATAAAAGATTAATGCTCCGGTTTTGGGATCGACTGCCACATTTCCCGGATGCGGATCGGCATGGAAAAAACCGTCAGTCAGTAATTGTTGGAGGTAAGCGGTGGCACTTTGACGGGCGATCTGTTGGCGATCGAGTCCGGCAGCTTCAATGCCCTCGTAGTGGCTGATTTTGATGCCGGGGAGGTATTCTAAAGTCAGCGTCCGAGTCGAAGAATAGCGCCAGTAAACGCGAGGTACTTTGACCCAATCTGCCGATCGAAAGTTCCGCCGAAAAGTGTCGGCATTTTGCCCTTCGCTAATATAGTCAGTCTCTTCCCACAGAATTTTACAGCACTCATCATAGATTCCCAGCCAATCGCGTCCGCCCTGTCCCCATTTGGGATGATTTTGGAAATATTTGGCGATGCCCCGGAGGATATCCAGATCGATCGTAAATAATTTGTGCAGTCCCGGACGTTGGACTTTGACGACGACTTCTTCACCCGTATGCAGCCGTGCGATGTGTACCTGTCCGAGACTGGCGGCGGCGAGCGGTACTGGCTCGAAACTGGCGAATAGTTCGGGGATGGGTTTGCCCAAATCCCGCTCGATAATCTCGGCAACGCGATCGTAGCCGAAGGCTGGCACCCGATCTTGTAATTTTGATAATTCCTCGACATATTCCACAGGGAACAAATCCGCCCGTGTCGAAAATAGCTGTCCTAACTTGATGAAAGTCGGCCCTAATTCCAAAAACGTATCCCGAATCCAAATTGCCTGTCGGCGGCGTCTGGCGGCCTGTTTTGCCTCAGTGTAGCCACCAAGATAGCTCCACTTCCGACCGTCGATCCAGGAACCATTCAAGAACGTGATAAAGAACGCCCAAATATCAAATTTCCGCCGCCGCCTAGAATAATTAGTGCGATTCCACCGATACGCACGGTCGCTACTAGACTGATGAGTCACAATTGGTGGCATGGAGATAGTTGACGACTCTGGCACAGTAGCACTGGGGATTAAAGACAATTGTGATGTCGCAGCAACCGCTGCCGAGCTGGGGCTAAGCCTTGCCTCTGGGATGGCGGCGATGCTACTCTGGCGATCGGGAGTACCTGTTGGCACGAGAAGGCTCTCGGTAGGCGGCTCGCTATTAGTTGGCAGGCAAGGTTCGGAAATAGCTGTCACGGAATTTATGATAATTGTTGGGTTTGGTCGATAGTTAACTCTCTACTCGATGCACTCGCCACTAATACTTAACTCTGGTAGCGATGTTTTTGGATTTCCGCTCTGAGTCTGGCAATTTCGGCTCTGAGATCGTCGATCGTTTCCTGGACATCTACACGTATCCCATCCGTGGATACTCTCGTAGTATTCCCACCAGCCGCCGCAGTCTCTCGTTCGGCACGCTCGATGACTTCTTGGGCAAATTGACGGAGTTTTTCGCCCTGCTCGGCGTTAATTTTGCCAAGTTCGCTCAAGGTATAGGTCAGCGTCTCGCCTAGTTTTTCATTCAGGCTTTGAGCTAGGGCACGACCGACAAAAAAACTATTCAGTGCTGGTTTGGTCATAGTTGATAGCTAGCTACGATTGATAGTACGTCCGTAAAGAATTATAACGCGTCGAATGCGGCGGTTGGAGCTACCGATCGGTCTAACTTTAAATTCGGGATCGAGAAAATCGCTATTTTTACATCTTGAATCAAAACAAAGTTGTTAGTATTTTAGTGGATCGTGAATAGTGGATAGTGGATAGTGCCGTTAAGAGCTGGAACTTCCTGACTACAAGCCGCTGGTGCAAGATGTGAGTATTCAAAGTTTAAGTTATAAGTTTCGATCGCAGGTGCAATCGGTATCATCTAATCTGCTGCTAGCATGGATGTTCCTGTCTGATCGAGACGATGCTCGATCAGACAGGAACGCTTTACGTGTTGGCAAGTAAATTTATAGATTCGGATGATGCTGAAAATTCTCGCAATTTCTGGGAGTCTGCGCTCTAGTTCCAGCAATACAACTATCTTGCGGGCAATGCGTGAGTTAGTGCCAGCCGATCTTCAATTCTCAATTTATGAGGACATTGGCGATTTACCACATTTTAACCCCGAACTCGATCGCGATCTGGCACTCGCTCCCGTGCAAGCTTGGCGAGATCGGATTTCTAAAGCTGATGCCGTTATATTCTGTACTCCTGAATACGCGCATGGTATCCCTGGAGTCCTCAAAAATGCCCTCGACTGGATCGTTTCTTCGGGTGAATTCATGTACAAACCTACCGCTGTCATCAGCGCATCGCCAGCTCCAGACGGTGGAGCTAAAGCAACTGCCTCACTCATGCAAACGCTGGCAGTGATGATGGCGGATCTAGTTCCATCAATCTGTATTCCGGCTGTCTCTGCTAAATTAAACGATCGAGGCGAGATAACAGATCCTCAGACACTTCAGTCTCTTCAATCTCTATTAAAAAGCCTAGTTGAGATCGTAAATAAATCTTAAACTGATGTTGCCGATCGATCTAATCCTCGTCCCAACCTTCGACTTCAAGTAATTCGCTGACGGGATCTTCGAGCGTAAAGCCAAAGTCCAATAACTCGTTTTTCCAGTATTGCCATTTAGTACCGTAGAGGAAGGCAATTTTCCAAATTCCATCGCTAGGATTGAGAATCTTGGATGCTACCAAAGATTCTACCTGACGTTGCATTTTCACCATCGGGTGAAGCACTTGCTGAGTCATAGATGATGCTTTAATTGTGTGAATGCTAATAAAAGTAAAAATAATCTTGCTAAATGCTCTCTTTAGCCGATTGATGCGATCGCCAGTCAAAGTTCTCTTTTATATTTGTACCGCACACTTGCGAATCTTGTCAAACTATTAGCAGGCACGATCCAAACATAAAATCTTTGTTGTAAATATGCCTACTGGGGTTACTCTCCTCATTCTTATCCCAACTTAGCAGCGATTGTAAGTGCCGATTGCCGACCTAGCAAATCGGTGGAAATCGCCGGATGTTCGCAACTACTAGACTCGATCGATCGCTAAAGATAGCCAGGTAATCGCAATGCCTAAGATCGAACCAGCAATTACTTGTACGGGTGTATGTCCTAGCAATTCCTTGAGCTTTTCTTCATTAAATTTATGATCTTCCGAAAATAATTCATCGACCATTTGATTGAGAATGCGGGCTTGTTTTCCAGCAGCTTGACGCACGCCAGCCGCATCATACATCACAATAATCGCAAAAATTGTCGCGATCGCAAACTCGGCACTTTTCCACCCTAAATTTAAGCCAACTCCGGTAGCTAACGATGTAACTAGCGCTGAATGGGCGCTGGGCATTCCCCCAGTCGTCGTCAATACTTTGGCACTAACTTTACCATTTTGAATCGTATCGATAATCAATTTGAGTACCTGCGCGATCAGACATGCAGCTATGGCTACGAGTAAAATCCGGTTGTCTAAAATTTGACTGATGTCATTGATATCGATTGGTGGGGCTGCCTGACTAACCACGTAAATGACCTAAACAAAGGAAAGGACTAAAGTAATATCTAATAGTTAGCATGAAAATAGCATTAAAGTACCGACAAGTTTCAATACTTGATGGGTTGACGAGATCCGTCGCCCTCGATTATTTAACTAAAGCAAGCTCTAAATCTGGACGCCACCCCAGCTCAATTTTTGCGATCGGTAATATAATCGGCTAAAGCTTGCAACGGTAGCGCTCGATCGCCAAATTCAGCCAAGATCGTTTTTGCTTCAGCTACTAGCTTATCAGCTTGATGTCTAGATTCTGCCAATCCCCACAGCTTGGGATAAGTGGCTTTTTGAGCTTCGACATCTTTGCCTGCTGTTTTACCGAGTTCGGCTCCGGTGGCAGTGATATCGAGAATATCGTCGATAATCTGGAATGCTAGACCGATATTTTGGGCGAACTTGGCTAATTTTTCGATTTCGGCGGTGGTAGCACCTGCTAAGATTGCGCCACAGACGACCGAAGATTGAAATAGGGCACCAGTTTTGTGATTGTGAATGTAAATGAGGGTTTCGATCGAGATATCGGACTTGCCTTCTGATTCTAGATCTACGACTTGTCCGCCCACTAAGCCATTAGCGCCAACGGCTCTAGCTAAATGAGCGATCGCTTTGAGGACGCGATCGGCACTCACTCCCTGCGTCTGGGTGGCGATATACTCGAACGCATAAGCCAGCAAGCCATCTCCGGCGAGAATCGCGATATCATCACCATAAACTTTGTGATTTGTCAACTTCCCTCGGCGATAATCATCGTTATCCATCGCAGGTAAGTCGTCGTGAATCAGCGACATGGTGTGAATCATTTCCAGCGCACAAGCCATCGGCAGCGCCAGATCGGGATCGCCACCGACAGCTTCACAGCTAGCCAGACACAAAATCGGTCGCAACCGCTTACCCCCAGCTAGCAATGAATACCTCATCGCAGCATAGATGGTATCGGGGTAGGCGGGGCGGATCGAGGCATCTAGAGCCGCTTCTACGCGCGGCTGTCGATCGGTCAGATATGCCGCCAGATCGAAGGCAGTCGGTGTAGCTATTAAATCCTGGTTGCTAGTCATTGGTGCTAGAAAGTGGGGAGCGATTTGCTACCGCTCTGCACAGCCAAAGCTACGCTAACGGGTTAAAATCCTGATCTCAACTATTTTACGAGGAATTGGCTCTTTTTAGGGCATTGAGAAATAGCAAATACTTACTTACTCCTGAGTACCAGTCACTATTCACTATTCACTATCCACTAAAACACCAGTAACTTTGTTTTAATGCAAAATGTAAGTTAGCTACTTTTCGATCGGCTGCGGTCGTCGGTTATAATACCCAAAAGACTCGATCGCCATGCAATCTGCGCCCAGCCTGACTCCATCCCAATTGACACCGTTTCTATTAAACGTCGCACCAGTTTTACCCGTGTTCATTTGGGGGCCGCCTGGGATTGGTAAATCAGCGCTAGTCAGGAATTTTGCCGAATCTGTCGGGTTGCCATGTATCTCGCTGCTGGGTTCTCAACTCGCGCCGGAAGATATTATCGGCGTACCGCAGATCGTCGATGGGAAATCGCGGTTTTGTCCGCCGACGACGATCGCCCAAGATCGGCCTTACTGCTTATTTTTAGACGAACTTAATGCCTGTTCGCAAGAGGTGCAAAAAGCCTTCTACTCGTTAATTCTCGATCGGCGGATTGGGGAATACCAGCTTCCCGAAGGTACGATCGTGATTGGAGCCGGAAATCGGGCGGAAGATGCCGCCATTACGCGTCCGTTATCGTCTGCACTCATCAATCGACTGCTCCACGTCCAATTACGGGTTTCGGCGAAGGACTGGCTAAAATGGGCTGGAAGCGCGGATATTCACGAATTGGTAGTCTCCTATATCAGCAATCGTTCCGACCACTTGTGGTCGAAGCCACCCAAGCATGAGGAGACTTTTTCAACGCCGCGTGCGTGGGAAATGCTCTCGCGGGCACTGCATTCTTATGGGAGTACGGCGACACTTGAGGAGATGAAAACAGTTGCGACGGGACTGCTGACTCCCAGCCACGCCCAGCAGTTTGTAGCGTTTGTGAAGTTGCGAGAACGGGCGCATGATTTGACGGCGATAATTAAGGGCGATGCCAGTTGGCCGGAAAAACCGGATGAGCGGGATATTCTCTATTTTCTGACGCAACAGCTACGCGATCGCTTAATTAAGGAATTACCCGACGATGAATCCAAGGTACGGCGGGAAACTCGCGAGCTAGCAAATCGGTGTAAGGAACTAATCGTGCTGCTGGCAAGGATTTCGACAGAGTTGGCACAGTTGGTAGTGACAGAGACAGAGAGTGGCGCGACTTTACCTGCCTGGTATACGATCGAGCTGGCACGCGCGTTGCCGCGATTGGCGATGCAAAAGTAGATTAGTGGATAGTGGATAGTGGATAGTGAGTTAAGTACCCCCAGTCTCCCCGTCCCCCCCTCCCCCCGTCCCCAGATGAGTGCAAAACGTCCGCCCCAGAAAAACCTTGCAGCGATCCAAGAGGGCTTGGAGATCTTGCGCCAACATCCGATTTTTGCATTTATCGATCGAGTCGGTAGTACGATCGGGCAAAACTTTTCGCAGGATGGGTTTGCCAGGATTGTGGTTCAGAATCGCTATGACAAACAACCCTCTAGCTCGATCGAGCTAAATGGCTGGCAGCGGGCTAGTGGTGCAGAATGGGCGTATGCGATCGCTCAGTGTAATTTACACATTTTCCTCAATCATGTCGATCCGGTGCGAAGTGATGAGGCTTGGCGATTGGCTTGTGAATTGGTGGCGGTGGATTGGCTCAAACAAATCTCGATCGGGCAATCGATTCATCCAACGAGCGAGCTACCTTTGCCAGCGCAAAATATCGAGGATATTGCGGCTATCTTTGCCCGCGATTTCGGGGCGGCACGCGCTAAATACGGTTATCCTGGAACTGCTGGGCGCGAGCCGAG
>NZ_JANMZA010000448.1:0-3883 GCF_031382685.1 Chamaesiphon sp. OTE_8_metabat_110
CCGCTACGTTTGGCAATCCATTCAGCACGCATATTCAATTTCCTATCATAAACAGCTTCCCTCCGCTGGCATTACCCAGACTCAGGTGCAAGGGTATGTTCTCAGCCCGACTGGTTTCGGACACCCCTAGCTATAGTTGTAAATTCTAACATCTACGACTGGCTTTGGGCTAGGACGTTGCAAATTGTCTCGATCGACCTTATTCAATCTGGAGCGTGTATTTGGACGTTGGTAAATTAATAACGATCGATACTAACAAAATTTGCGAATTGATTCTCATCTAATTTCCGAGCGCCACTACCCAGCTACCCTAAGATATAATCGGTGTATTCAGGTCAAGTAAGGGAAACGCCCCATGACAATCGCCACGACAAAACGCATCACCCTAGCGGAGTATCTTACCTATGATGATGGCACGGATACTCGTTATGAGCTGGTGGATGGGGAACTAACGATCGTGTCATTAGGAACGGGCGAGCATGGCGACATTAGTGAATTCCTGAATGATGAATTTAAGGCTGAAATCAGGCGGGTAGGGCTGGATTGGATTGCTAAAGACATGAAGATTGGGATTCAGTCGCCGAGGGGTACACGCTGGGAAACTGCGCGAGTACCAGATGTTGTCGTGTTGCCTTTGGAGCAGTGGCAAAGCTTGAAAAAACGAGAATCCCTGATTCCCTTAAATGAACCGCCGCCGTTATTGGTGGTGGAAGTGGTGAGTCCCTCGACGGTACCGGTGGACTATCGGGCAAAGCATAGCGAGTATGCGGTGTTAGATATCCCTGAGTATTGGATTGTCGATCCGATCGATCTTCAGGTGACAGTTTGCGTACTCAAGGATGGAGCCTATACTGATGAAGTGTTTGTGGGCGATATGACGATCGTCTCACCGACGTTTCCAGAGTTGGGATTGAAGGCATTAGAAGTGCTCAATGCCAGCAGATAAGTTGCGATCGATTGGTAGGGGCAATGTCTTGTCTTGTCTCGCTGTCTTGTCGTTTTTTTATTCGGGGGGAACCCTAGACATAAAAACGCCGCTAAACCATCGGCAAAGCCGAGGAGCGCGAGCCGAGTTCAGCGCTAAACCTGGAAGGATACACCTCCAGAGCGCACGTCGCTTCATGAATTGCCCCTACCAGACGATCGGATGTAATCGCAACAAGGCCATCCCATCACAATTAACACTAGTTAGCAATCCCCACTAATTTACTGGGAATCAGCGGCGCAACGATCGCCGCCTGTGCCCTGTCTGATGCTAATTGTGCATACAAACTAGTCTCTCCGCTTTCAGCAGCTACTGTAATCGGTAGCGCCTCACGCAAATGCGCTGCGACAGTAACTGTGGTTCGATCGTAAGTTTGAGTAGCGAGTTTGGGATATAAACCGATGCCAATAATCGGCACCAATAAGCATAGCGCGATCGCCAATTCGCGCGGTTGGGCATCTGACGGCGGTGCGAAGGCTTCGCTCTGTGTGCCGAAGAAGACGCGGCGTAACATCGATAATAAATAAATCGGTGTAATTAGCAAGCCTACCGCTGCTAAGAAGACAATAATCAGCTTGAAACTGTTACTATAAATATCGCTAGTTGTCAAGCCCAAGAAAATCGTCAATTCGCTGACAAAGCCGCTCATTCCGGGTAACGCCAGTGACGCCATCGAGGCAAAGGTAAACAGCGCGAAAGTTGTCGGCATCGATTTGGCAATGCCACCCATCTTATCCATCGACAGAGTATGCGTGCGATCGTAAATCGTCCCAGCCAGGAAAAAGAGTACAGCGGCAATCCCGCCGTGGGAAATCATCTGGAGCATCGCACCATTAATACCCAGCGCGGTAAAAGACGAAATACCAATCAGCACGAATCCCATATGCGAGATCGATGAATATGCCAAGCGTCGCTTGAGATTGTCTTGCGAGAAGGCAGCTAAGGCACCGTAGATAATATTCACCACACCCAATACGGCAAGTACTGGTGCAAAGTACACATGAGCGTGAGGGAGCATTTCGGCATTCAACCGAATTAGGGCATAGCCGCCCATCTTCAGCAATACCCCTGCCAAAATCATCGAACCAGGTGCGGGTGCTTCACCGTGGGCATCTGGCAACCAAGTATGAAAGGGGAAGATCGGTAACTTGACACCAAAGGCAATCAACAACCCAGCGTAGGCTAACAATTCTAACCCGATCGGGTATTCCTTGAGTCCGAGGGCGGTAATATCAAACGTAACGGTATCGCCATAAAAAGCGAGCGCCAGTGCCGACAGCAGGATAAAGATCGAAGCTAGCGCCGTATAGAGAATGAACTTCGTTGCCGCATAAAACCGCTGTGCGCCACCCCAAATCGAAATAATCAGATAAACGGGAACCAGCTCCAACTCCCAGAGCATGAAGAACATCAATAAATCTTGGGCGAGGAACACCGCAATCTGTGCGCTGTACATCACCAACATCAAGCTATAAAATAGGCGCGGCTTGATCTTGATGTTCCAGGCGGCAAAGGTAGCGAGTGTAGTCACAAATCCAGTCAACACCACAAGTGGCATCGATAGTCCATCGACACCCAGCGACCAATTTAAGCCTAATTGGGGAATCCAACTGTAGCGTTCGACTAATTGTAAGCTGGGATTATTGGTGTCGTATTGCGTAGCAAATGTAAAAATAATCAAACATAATTCTGAGATCCCAGTGCCCAGTGCGTACAGCCGCACATTTTTACCGTCGGTATCGGGTAATACGGGAATAGCTAAGGCAGCTATGAGTGGGAACGCAATAATCGCAGTGAGCCAAGGAAATTCAGAGATCATAGATAGGCGATGAGGATCGAAGAGGATACTGCACTGCTAGACAATGACGATATCCGATGTATAGGTATAAATACTCATTATCTCAATGATATACCTTGTCAAGATTAGTGGCAAGTCGTAACTAAAATTTACAACTTTTAAAATACCGTTACTCTAGCGTACCCTTTTTCGATCGCATATTTGCTGTATTTACGATCGAAACGCCGCAGATCGCCGTAAGATCGGCAGTGGTTCATCTGGCTTGCACTATGTCACCATCTACCTCACTGCGCTCCCGCTCCGCAACTATTTGGCAATCGCCAACGCTGAAACTAGTTAAGATCTATGGCGGCTTGAGTGCGATCGCGTGTTTGATGTTATTTCCGTTGCTGTGGTTATTGAGTACGGCGCTCAAATCAGCAGATGAAAATATTTTTCAATCGCCACCCCAATTATTTCCCAGTCATCCGACTTTCGAGCATATTATTAGTGTCTGGCAAAGTAATGATTTCGGACACTATTTATTCAATAGTAGTGTGGTGGCGATCGCCAGTGTAATTATCAATGTGATTTTTAGTGCCCTAGCTGCTTACCCTCTAGCCAGACTAGAATTTAAAGGCAAAGAGCTGATTTTCACGATCGTCGTTTCGACGATTATGATTCCGTTTCAGATCGTGATGATTCCGCTGTATATCATCGCCGTTAACTTGGGTTTAGTGAATACTTATTTGGGCGTGATTTTACCTAATCTAGCTTCCGCTTTTGGGATCTTTTTACTCCGCCAAGCCTTCCAATCCGTCCCCAAAGAACTCGAAGAAGCGGCGCGAATGGATGGGTGCTGGGAGATTGGGATTTGGTGGAGTGTGATGTTACCTGCGATTCGTCCTTCACTCGTCACGCTGGCAATTTTTGTCTTTATCGGTGCCTGGAGTGATTTTCTATGGCCATTAATCATCCTGCAAGATGATGCTTATTACACGCTCCCGCTGGGAGTCGCCAAGTTAGCCGCTGGTGCATTTGGATTGAATTGGCGATTGGTGGCGGCAGGTGCGATAATTTCGATCGCGCCTGTATTAATCTTGTTTACGTTTGTCCAGCGG
>NZ_JANMZA010000611.1:0-2926 GCF_031382685.1 Chamaesiphon sp. OTE_8_metabat_110
TCAGATTTGGATTGACCTCAGAAGGCGGATTAAACGACGCACTCGCTTTTCCATTTGTCTACTTTGGGCTGTATCTACTCAAAGATAGTAATTGGCGAAACTGGTTGCACCAATGGATTATGGTCGATCTAGTTTGGGCGAGCGCCCTGGGAATCGTCGGTGGCTTTGTTGTCGCCAAAATCGTGCGCTGGATCGATCGGCGGCTGCAAAAATTCCATGCGGTCGATGGATTGATGGAAGATTTCATTGCCCTCACTACGATCTTAATTGCTTATGCCTTCACTGAAATTATTAATGGCTATGGTTTTCTGGCTGTGTTCGTGGCGGGAATCACCATGCGACGGCGAAGAGATACAGAAAAAACGATGTCTCAACTCCACTTTATCGAACGGCTAGAAAAGCTGTCAGAGATTGGGATTATCTTGGTGGTGGGGTCGATGTTACGGAAAGAGCCAATGTTCGCCTATGCCAGAGATGGATTGCTTGTTGCTGGATGCTTATTGTTTCTAATTCGTCCGATCGGAGCTTGGATTAGTACGATCGGGTTGCCAGTCGATGCGGCGACTCGCTGGTTGTATGGCTGGTTTGGAGTTCGGGGTGTGGGTTCGGTCTATTATCTCAGCTATGCCCTAAGTTCGGGGTTAAAAGAGACAGCAGGCGAACGGGTCGCATGGATCTCGCTGTGGACGATTGTGATTTCGGTTGTTTTACATGGCGTGACGACAACACCACTCATGAACTGGTACGAACGGAATATCGAGCACAATCCCAATCCAGCAGATCGGGAAGAAGCCGAAACTGGATAATCACAATAGGTATTAGAGGGTATTTGAAAAGGGGGGTACGAGGTAGAAAAGCTTTCAGGTGGTTCGCCGTTTAGCATGATTTAATACCCTTCATCCCCCTTTTCAAACACCCTCTTAGGCTTTAGGGAAATCAGTGCTTAAATAAATGGTGAGATCGAGAGTTTGCTCGGTAATGTGGGAAATCTAAAAGTACGGATAGTGCCCAGCGCACATCGCCTGTCACCCAGCAAACTCGAACACAGCCATCATGAGTGTAGATCCCAGAACTCAGCTCCTATTTGACGCGATCGCCGCAGCAAACTACGATCGGGTAAAGTTAGCGATCGATTCAGGCGCAGCCATCAATAGCCCCAACGATCGGGGTCAAACACCTTTAGTGGTAGCTTGCCGTCAAGGGAGTTTGCAAATCGTCGATTTACTCGTAGCTGCTGGTGCCCAAATGCAGGCACAGTTAGATCCAGCATCATCGCGACAGGTGTTGCCAGTAGAACATGGCAACGTGGCGCACTCACCGATGTCTGGCGATAATAGCGATCGATCGGTAGCCACCGCCCAACAAATCCCGTTTGAGAATCTCATCGACTTAATCCATCAACCCGCGCCGGACAGTAGCACGCAAATCGAGCAAATTATGCCGGAGCAGTACTCATCACGGGGCAATGGGAATCGTGACGATTCGGTTAATTGGTTGGAGCATACCTCAGAACCCGATCTTACTTATACATTCGATCTCGATGAAGTCTTTGCCACGGCAACCCACGACCCAGCGGTCACGCTCGATCGCACCGAGGTATTGAAACCGGGTGAAATTAACATCACACCATTCCCACAATCTTTACTAGAAGATGAGATCGCTGCTGGAGAAACTTATGCCTTCGATCTGAGCATAGATCTAGATCGACTTTCGAGCCAAGCCGATGCAGCAGTAGCACGGCGATCGATCCCGATGAATGACGACTGGGCAAGTGAAACTTATGTTGTCGAGAATAGAGCGCAAATCCTCCCCGATCTAGATTTATCATCGAGCGATCGGGTTGCAGATAGCGATCTTCTATTTGGCATGGATGAAACTCTCTTCAATGCTTCTCAGACTTGGGAAGATGGCGAAACTTATGCCATCGACCTCGACGATCTCGTTGGGGCATCGCCAGCAGCGACCGCGCCAGCCGTCCATTCTGAGGCGCACTTACTCTCAGATCTCGATTCGAGTTTATTTCCCGTCATTGGCGGTGAAGATGAGCCGGACTTCGATCCCGATACCCAAACTAGCACTGATATTTTTGGCGTTAGTGGCGTCGATCGAGAGTCGCATGATGTACCAGTATATGAGGAAAATGCAACCAATAGTTCGCTGATGGCTGCGGCGATCGATGGCGACCTCGATTTGGTGCAGCAAGCGATCGAAGCTGGTGCTAGTCTCGATCGGTATGACTGGAATTTGGGCTATTCACCCTTGGGGATGGCAATCGATCGCGGACATATCGATCTGGTGCAGTGTTTGCTCGGTGCTAATGCCAATCCCCACAGCGGAAGTGTCTCGACTACGGCACTGGGTTTAGCTGCCGAACGCGGTGAGGTGGAAATCATTCAAATGCTGTTACCTCGGGGGGTAGACGTCAATGCGCCCGTCGGGCAAGATGGGTGGACGGCATTGTTATCTGCCATCAAAAACGGACATCGCTCGGTCGTGCAGTTGTTAGTTACGGCGGGGGCGAATGTCAATGTCTGGAGTCGGGGGGAGACGCCAATTTTACTCGCAGCCAAATGTGAAGACCGCGATATTTATCATTATCTCTATCCACTAGTCAATACCACCATTCGACTGTGTGCCGATCGCGATGGCGAACAATTGCTGCAAGCGACTCGCAAACGGCGAATTCGCGAACAAAATCGCCCAGTGGAAAAGTTCATTGAGATGGCGACAATCGGCAATATCGATGAGGTCAATCGGGCAATTGAAATCGGCGTGGAAATCGATGAAATCGGTGCTAAAGGACATACAGCCCTGATGGCGGCAGCGTATTACGGGCATCGATAGCCGATCCTCGACTACATCGGCTTGGCTCGAAAGTCGATCTAGATCTCCGCTCAGATCGAAAGCATAAGTCTCACCAGCTTCC
>NZ_JANMZA010000022.1:0-2088 GCF_031382685.1 Chamaesiphon sp. OTE_8_metabat_110
CCGATCGCGATCGGTTGCTCACCTCCGCAGTAGCATTAGAACGAGCGGGTGCTTTCTCGATCGTCCTAGAGCATATCCCCGCCGATTTAGCCACATCAATTTCCCAAAAAATCTCAATCCCCACCATCGGTATCGGTGCTGGTACAGGCTGTGACGGACAAGTACTAGTAACAGCAGACTTACTCGGCTTAACCCTACGTCAGCCCCCATTTGCCAAGGCTTACGTCAACTTACAAGCGATTATTACCCAGGCAGTGTATGACTCTAGTAATGATGTCAAGTCGGCAACCGATAATCGCTAAATGATGCACAGTGACGAAGGAGATTGGCTGAAATTTGTCAAGCAGAACCGGATAATTGCCGTGATTCGATCGACAGATCTGCACGTCGGCAGAAAAATGGCTCACGCAGTCGCCGCTGGTGGCATTAAACTCATTGAAATTACCGCCAACAGCGATCGACCCTGGGAGCTAATCGAGTCCCTCCACGCCGAATTACCAGATTGCTCGATCGGTACGGGCACAGTATTGAGTTTAGCCGACATGCAGAACGCGATCGCCTGTAGTGCCAAATACATCTTCACACCCCACGTCGATCTGAGTTTAATTCAAGCCGCAAATTCAGCCGCAACCCCGATCGTCCCTGGTGCTCTCACCCCAACCGAAATTATCACCGCATGGCAAGCAGGCGCGACTGCTATCAAAGTCTTCCCCATTCAAGCAGTCGGCGGAGTAGACTATTTAAAAGTCCTACAAGGGCCGATCGGTCAAATTCCACTAATTCCTACAGGTGGAGTCACCGTAACCAATGCCACCGACTTTCTCAATGCTGGTGCCATCGCCGTCGGCATCGCTGGCTCTCTATTTCCCCCGTCAGAAATTCAGCAAGAAAAATGGCAAAGTGTTCGCGATCGAGCCAGTAATTTAATTAACAGTATGAACCTAAAAATTGTAAACCATTATCAATAATCTATAACTTTCAGACCATAACTTCTAAAACTAAATCAGATCGAAGCGATGGCAAATAACTGCAAACGCAGTAGAAATACCTGTAATTGCCAATGCCATTGCCGGGTGTTGTCCTTGCGCAATCGCCATTGTCGTAACCACTCCAGCCCCAAGCATCGCTGGCATAGCGACATCAAACAGCGAACTCTGTGATTTATTTTTGTACATAATAAAAACTGCGTAGCGACAACACTAAGAAATTAATTTTAATGTTTACTAGCTTATCACTCGATCGATATTGACCGATCGTAAATATGAGATTCTGCAACTAATGTTGATAGTCCGAGATGTTTCTTAACCTTCTACTGGAATTAGCGGCTCCAAATCTTCATTACAAAGATCGCTTAATTTTTCAGCACTCGATCGATCCAAGTAGAGTATTATCATTGCTTCACTACTATCGATCGCATAAAATTGACAACCATCACCCTGAATATCTTCCATTACATACGAAAGAGCCAGCATATCCGCCCAATCATCATTAACTTCGATTGTCCAATGCTGCCTTTTGTCACCGATAGTATACTTTAACCAGCACTCACCGTCTTCGAGATCGATATAGTCCACAATTTCTGTCAGTCGATCTTCATTCCCTGTTAACAGACAAAGTTTGCGAACAATTTTTACATAGTCTCCCGTGGTAGCGATACATTCAAGATCGAAACATTCAAGATCGAAACTCCAGACTCGATTACAAATCCTTCGCCCCCAAGGTTTTCGTTCTACCTCACCACCGAGCAAAAACAGCAGCAACATAAAAGGCTTTGCTATAAAAGCTTCTCGATCTTCAGCGCGAAGTAAATCCTCGATCGTAATTTCAGGATTAAGAACTAGACCTAATTCTGCAAGTTTTGCTAACTGACTCTCTAATTCCATCATTTATGGTAACAGCACATAGACGATCGCAAGACCTATCAAATCGAAACTTACCGAAAGAATCAAACAAAAACAAACAAGCTCTTAACCGTAAAGTTAAGAGCTTCTTGATGTTTAAGATTAAGCTTGGCAGCGAGCTATTTTGACAGGGGGCAACCCCCCAACTATCGTCGCCGTGCGAGCGTTTCACCTCCGAGTTCGGGAA
>NZ_JANMZA010000027.1:0-16966 GCF_031382685.1 Chamaesiphon sp. OTE_8_metabat_110
GTCGGCGGTGCGTGCAGTATGGAAAGTAATTCCGTTCGCTATGGCTCGCATAAAAAACATCTCCACGCCTGTGTGGAAAACTACTTACTAGAATTGAGTAAGTATGAAATGAATAAACGAGATTTGGTGAGTAATATTAACTTCTATATGAATGTGCCTGTCAGTGCCGATGGCAGCTTGGAAATAGTCGATGGGATTTCTGAAGCAGGGAAAATTGTCGAGCTACAAGCCGAGATGGATGTGATGGTATTAATCTCCAATTGTCCCCAGGTAAATAATCCCTGCAATGCCTACAATCCCACACCAATTCGCTTGGTGATTTGGGATGCCCCAAACCATGCGTAGGTTGGGTTCAACGCATGTGAAACCCAACAATCTTCAAGCAATATGTGTAAATGTTGGATTGAGGCACCAAGCCCAACCTGTGACTGTCCACTGCACCGCAGTTATCAGCCTGCTGTCTCTACGTGGACAACATTGTACAAATGAAATTCGTTTCGTGCTAATCCTTCCCAATACGGCTTGTCTGGATTAAAACCTGATTGTTTCAGGATCTCCTCAAATGCCTCTTTACTCTCCCACTGCCCATAATTGAACATCCGAGTTCCATCCAAACTACGATGAAAAGTTGCCGAAATCAGTCCTGGAGAACTACTCATTGCTCGGTCGAGTTCCGTCGTTGTCCGCTTCACCATTTCCGGTTGATTCGTAGGCATCATACGAAACTCTGCCAGATGAGTAATGCGATCTCCTGCGACGATATCAACTTCTGCTGATATCGATTTGCTTGCCGATACCTCTAACTGCAATAAGTCTGGAGGAAAAAACTCATCGAACACCACAGGACGCTGCAAACTTCGACGATCGAACTTTGGTTGCCACTGGCTGTAGGTGAAGACGCGAACCCCATCTAAACTTTGATGCACACTCGCCGATCTAAAGTAGGAATTGGACTTCCAGGATTGGATTTGCTCTTTGATTGCATCCACTAGTCCTAATTGATGTCGCTCTGCAACTGTATATAAATCCAGCCCAACGAGCGCAGTATTTGAGCGATCTATCTTAACCATAAGCACTTCTCAATCTTTGTCGGTTTGCTTGTTCTGACTTAATGATAGAAGACAACCAATAACCAGGCAACTACCACTAATACGAACCCAATTGTATCGATCGATAATCCATACATCAAAATCTACACATTATGCTCGATTCTCCTTCTGAGAGGCTCCGTCAACGAATCCTGATTGCCAATCGCGGCGAAATCGCCTGTAGAATCATCCGTACCCTCGACAGGTTAAACATCCAATCGATCGCGATTTATTCTGAGATCGATCGACATGCACCGCATGTAAATATGGCGACTGAATCATTCTGTGTTGGTAAAGCTACCGCCGCTGAAAGTTATTTACAAGCCGATCGCATTTTGCAAATCGCCCAGGAAAATCGCGTCCAAGCTATTCATCCCGGCTATGGATTCTTGAGTGAAAATGCTGCATTTGCGATCGCTTGTGAAGCCGCCCAGATCGCTTTTATCGGCCCGACACCAGCTCAATTACAACAGTTTGGACTCAAGCATACCGCCCGATCGATCGCGGCTGAGAATGGCATTCCAATGTTAGTCGGGAGCGATCTACTTCAGAGTCAATCCCAAGCAGAAACGATCGCGGCGCAGATTGGTTATCCAGTGATGCTCAAAAGTACGGCTGGCGGTGGCGGAATTGGGATGGAAATCTGTCGAGATGGTAGTAGTTTAGCAGCAGCATTCGATCGAGTCGATCGATTGAGTAAGCAAAACTTTAGTCAAGGTGGTATTTTCCTAGAGCGTTATCTACCCCGCGCCAGACATATCGAAGTCCAAATCTTTGGTGATGGGAAAGGAAATGTTATTGCTTTAGGAGAACGCGATTGTTCGTTGCAACGCCGCAATCAGAAAGTAGTTGAAGAAACGCCTGCACCAGGGATCGATGATAACTTGCGATCGCAACTATATTCAGCCGCTGTTAAATTAGGGAAAGCTGTTAATTATCGATCGGCGGGCACGGTAGAATTTATCGTCGATGCCGATAGTCAGGAATTCTACTTTTTGGAGGTAAATACCCGTCTTCAAGTCGAACATGGCGTGACAGAATTGGTCAGTGGCATCGATTTGGTTGAATGGATGGTAAGGTTAGCAGCGGGGGACGATCTCGACTTAGCTAACTATAACTATCAACCCCAAGGACATGCAATTCAAGTTCGCATCTACGCTGAAGATCCCCATCATAATTTTCAGCCGAGTGCTGGCTTGCTGACGGCGGTAAGTTTCCCCAAATATGTGCGTGTCGATAGTTGGATCGCCGCAGGTACAGAAGTCACGCCCTACTACGATCCGCTCTTAGCCAAGGTTTTGGTATATGGCATCGACCGCGATCGGGCGATCGCCAAACTTCAAGCTACCCTCACTAATACCACGATCGCCGGAATTGAAACTAATCTCGACTACTTATTTCAAGCAATTTCCGACCCCGAATATCAAGCCGGAAACGTCCACACTCAGTTTTTAAAAACCTTTAATTATCAGCCTCAGTCGATCGATATTCTCGATCCTGGCATCCAGACTACTATTCAAGATTATCCCGGGCGCATCGGTTACTGGGATGTTGGCGTACCGCCATCAGGGCCGATCGACCATTTAGCATTTAGACTGGGGAACCGACTCCTAAATAACCCTCCAGATGCCGCTGGATTGGAATGTACGGTGTCAGGGCCAAAAATCCGGTTCAATTGCGATCGAGCGATCTGTTTGACGGGAGCGCAGATGACAGCCACTCTCGACGGCGCACCCGTGCCGTGGTGGACAGTGATTCATGTCAGATCGGGTAGTGTTTTAAAGCTAGCTAGCATTACTGGAAATGGCTATAGAAGCTATCTCACCGTCGCTGGCGGCTTTGATGTCCCGAACTATCTCGGCAGCAAATCCACCTTCACTCTCGGTCAATGTGGCGGGCATGGGGGCAGGACTTTACGGACTGGTGATGTCTTGCATTTTGCAGGGGACGGGGAGACTGGGGGACGGGGGGACGGGGAGAGTTTAGAGTTACGCGGTTTAGTTCAGCCCCAAAGTTTAGCTCCCGAATTAATTCCCAGCTATGCGAATCATTGGGAAATTGGGGTCATATATGGCCCTCATGGTGCGCCGGATTTCTTCACGCCTGAAGATATCGAGATGTTTTTTGCTACCGACTGGGAAATCCATCACAATTCAGCGCGGACGGGAATTAGACTGATCGGCCCCAAACCAGTCTGGGCGCGGACAGATGGTGGTGAGGCGGGCTTGCACCCCTCAAATATCCACGATAATGCTTATGCGATCGGGACTGTCGATTTTACGGGCGATATGCCGATTATTCTGGCTCATGATGGCCCTAGTTTGGGTGGTTTCGTCTGTCCTGCGACGATCGTTCAAGCCGAATTATGGAAAATCGGTCAACTCAAACCGGGTGATAAAGTCCGGTTTCGACCGATGACAATCGAGCGTGCCAATGCCCTAGAACTCGCCCAAGATCGGGAGATAGAAACACTCGTATCTCAAGCAAGAGATAATGCTCCAGAACAAGTATTGTTAGTAGACAAATTACCTGCTAGTGACAGCCTCACTACCTACCGTCGATCGGGCGATAAATATCTCTTAATTGAATATGGCGAACTAGTTCTCGATCTCAACTTGCGATTCCAGATTCACGCCTTAATGGAATGGCTCAAAGCTAATCCGATCGAGGGGATTATCGACCTCACTCCAGGCATTCGATCGCTCCAAATTCACTATGATAGTCGCATTTTACCAGAACGCGAATTATTAAATTTATTAACGATCGCTCGCGCGAATTTACAGAATATCGACGAGTTAACCGTACCCACCCGCATCGTGCATTTGCCCTTGTCTTGGGATGATGATTCGACCCGACTCGCGATCGACAAATACATCCAATCCGTCCGCGACGATGCGCCGTGGTGTCCGAGTAATATCGAATTTATTCGCCGCATTAATGGTTTAGATTCAGTTGAATCCGTGCGCGAAATTGTCTTCGCCGCCAGCTATTTAGTCTTAGGATTGGGAGATGTTTATTTAGGCGCGCCCGTTGCTACCCCGATCGATCCGCGCCATCGCCTAGTCACGACCAAATATAATCCCGCCCGCACTTGGACGCCCGAAAATGCTGTCGGTATCGGCGGCGCATATATGTGTATTTACGGGATGGAAGGCCCCGGCGGTTATCAATTTGTCGGTCGTACCGTGCCGATTTGGAATCGTTATCGTCAGACGGCAGACTTTACCAAGCCGTGGTTATTACGCTTCTTCGACCAAATTAGATATTTCCCAGTTTCGCCAACAGAACTATTACAATATCGGGAAGATCTGATTTATGGACGGGTAAAATTAAAGGTCGAAGAAACAACATTTAGTTTATCGGCATATCAACAATTTCTGACTGACAATACCGATGATATTGCTAGGTTTAAAAACACCCAACAAGCGGCATTTCAAGCCGAAAGAAATGCCTGGGCAGCCGCTGGCGAATTCACCAGACAAGCCATCGAACCAGAAGCCGCGCCGCCTCCAGCAACTCTAGAGCTACCACCCAACTGTACGCCGATTGTCGCACATTTAACCGCTAATGTATGGCAAGTATTAGTTAAGCCAGGAGACATAGTAAATCCCGGCGATAAACTAGTAATTCTCGAAGCAATGAAAATGGAAATGACGATCGCAGCCGAGGAAACAGGATCGATCGAGGCTGTTTATTGTACGCCCGGACAAATGGTATCTACCGGACAAGTCTTGTTAGCATTGATGAGTAGTAACGATTGATGGTAAATTTAGCAGTTTCTCAAAACTCAATGCCACGATAGACTCGTTCGATTGCAAAAGTTAGTCCGATACTTTCTAGTTCGACCGTATCCCCAGCAACGTAATTGGTTACTTCCCACTTACCGCGTTCGTTCTTGCGGAATACTTCAATTTCGATTTCTTCAGCACTGACAAGGACATATTCAATTAAGCTAGTCGATCGCTGATAAAGCTTGAATTTCTTGCCTCGGTCATAAGCTTCGGTACTGGGGGAGAGTACTTCGACGATCGTACAGGCATAACTATTGAACTGAGGTGTTTGTCGGTCGCGCTCGTCACAGGTTACGCTCGCGTCTGGATAAACGTATTTTTCAGATGCTTGAATTTTGATGCGGGCATCGGAGTTAAAGATTTGGCAATCGCCATCACCTAAATGATTGTCGATTAGTGTAGTGATATTTGTGGCAATTTTACTGTGGTCTGTCGTCCCACCACTCATCGCAAATACTTCGCCATCGAAGTACTCGTGCTTGATTTCCTGCTGCTCCTCCCAAGCAAAGTACTCTTTGGGGGTAAGTCGGGGCAAATGCTCTTGTGTTGCAACCATACATAGCCTCAATTGCTAAAAGATTGGTAAAATTATACCACTGAGGTTAAGTCCGAACGCAAGCAGCAGATATCGAAAACGTTAGATATCTCGATTCGTCAGGTTGAACGATTGCTCGATCGATATACTGATGAACAGCTACATGAGACTGCGGGAATCGATCGTTCTGATAAAGGGCAACATCGGATTGGTGAATATTGGCCTGAGTATATCCGCAGTGTCTATGAACAAAGTGTCAAAGATAAGCACCTGCTCACTCCAGCGAATATTGTGCGAGAGGTTCACCGTCACGCATTAATCGATCTTCGACATGAAGAAGGTGACTATCCTCATCAGGCGACTATTTACCGGATTCTAAAACCTCTAGTTGCAAGGCAGAAGCGCAGAATTAGAAATCCAGGAGCGGGTTCTTGGATGAGTGTTGAAACCAGAGATGGAAAACTACTCAAAGCGGATTTCAGTAACCAAATCGTTCAATGCGATCGCACAAAATTAGATGTTCGGATCGTTGATGAAGATGGCAACCTTTTAAATATATCACCAGAGGATGGTGGTGCAGAACGGGCAGAAAAGGAAGCTCGCTTAACTATTGAAGATGTTGACAAGATTCTAGCCGCTTACTTCTGTGATGACTATAATCATCAGCCATATCCTAAAGATCCCCGTGATACCCGCTATGAGAAATGGTTAAGAGGAATGGGTGGCAAGTTGCCAGAACAGCTAAATGAGCGTGAACTAGACATTCTCTTGATGAAGGAAGAACAACGGGTCGTTCAGGCTTATGGATCTATTTTCTTTGAAACTCTGACATACCGCTGTGAAGAATTGAAACCATTTGTAGGCCAATATGTCACAGTAAACTACGATCCCGACCATGTTCTGACGCTATATGCTTACATTCAAGCTACAGGCGATCGATCTGGCGAATTTATTGGTTGTGCTCATGCAATCAACATGGATATTCAAGATTCGAGCCTGTATGAGCTGAAACAATTGAACAAGGAGAACAGATGAAGCTTCAGACTCCTAAATCTTTACCTCCAGTACCAAAGCCTGAGTCCAATCCCACTCATCAATTATCTAGGGAAGAGGCTACGCCGACGACAGAAAGGAATCGAATTATTATTGCTAAAAATCAAACACTGAAAAGGATTTGGTAAGACATGACACAACAATCAGAACTGGTAATTCACGTTCCCGTCGAGGTTTTGGCTCCAACGATCGATATCACCGATCTGCTGGTAAAAGCAGCAGCGATTGAGGAACTATTCAAAGCTGTTTTTATCTCAACCAACCGTCATTCGGAATATACCCGATGGTTAGATGAACTACGAGCCTTCAAACATTGTGGTCGAGCGATCGGGCCGAGGCATGTGGGAAAAAGCCGTTCGTCAGCGCAATATCGAGATGAACATACCAAACGGGTTTCCCATGTTGAGGCATGGACAAATTTAAGTTCTCAACGGTTATTTTCACAAATTATCCAAGACATTAAACATGCAGCTTGGAGAGGGAAACGACAAGACTTACGCCCTAGATTAGCTGAATCGCTTAAACTATTTGGGATTGAACTTATACTAATTAATAATGCCCATCATTTACAAGAGGATGCCTTGCTCGACCTAAAGCAGCTTCATGAGAAATCTGGCGTTCCGATTATCTTAATCGGGACTAAAAAGCTGGATGAGAACTTGGAAAGTGGCGACTTGCTGACTCATTTTCCAACATTATTTGAGTTCGATGCTCTAGATGAAAAAGATTTTAAGAATACATTGGATGATATCGAAGAGATTTTGGCACTTCCTCAAGCTTCTAACCTGTCAGAAGGAACTCTATTTCAAACGTTGTTAGTAAATACTCAAGCGCGGATTGGTCTTTTGATTGAACTTATATCAAAGGTGGTTTTACATTCTGTAAAAAAGGGACATCTCAAGATTGATGAAACGGTTTTGAGCAATATTGTCAATCGTTACGGTAAGAAGTATATTGCCCTGGAATCGAGAAATGTACCACCTGCAAGCGATAGCTCGAAACAGATACTTTTAGAAGGAGATTTTTCTTGAGTCAGCTTGACGATCGAGTGCCCCAGTTAGGCTATGTGGAACCATTGGAGCATGAGAGTATCAGCCATTATCTCGGACGGTTGCGGCAATTCAAAGCAAATAGTCTACCATCGGCTTATTCGCTAGGTCAGGCGGCGGGGATTGGGGGCATAATTGCTAGATGGGAGAAACTGTATTTCAATCCATTTCCGACTGAGGAAGAGTTGGGACCGATCGCCAGTTTAATTGGTTTAGATCTGTCGCGGTTTCAGGATATGTTGCCGAGCCGAGAGAGAACGTTTCAATCTCGCCCAATTCGGCTGTGTGGGGCTTGTTACAGAGAAAGTCCACGGCAATTGCGTGTCCAGCCGTGTGGAGTTTACTGTTGGCTAATCTCCAGTCACCATCGACACGAATAGAAACTTGTTGACCAATTTGAAAATTTTCTATGCTTTCGAGATAGTGGTTTATCTCACCATCCGCATGTAGGACTTGGGTGATTGAGATATCATTAATGGTGCCGCGATCTGCTTTTTGACCGCCGCCTTGACCGTGGGCAATAGTTCGATCGAGCCGAATCCAAGATAGATCGTTGCAAATTTTTCCAAGAGATCTTGAGGGTAGAAATCTTTGACAATGGTTGCTAGCACCTTGCCAGAGAAAATTTGCGTTAGTGATTCCTTTTCGAGACGATCGACCTCCAAGAGATGGGGTGAACGATCGGTTATTGTCTTTTGTTGTTTCATGGCGGATATTGCCCTATCAACCGACAATAAAGGGCGATATGATAGGGGTAAGAATTTTTAATTGAGTCGTCTCTGGAAGCTTTATCGCCGAAAGAGGCGACTGTTTTTCAGTGACTTATTTACCCTAAAAAGTTGTCCTAATATTTGTCAACGGCGGATAAAAAACAATGCTATATGTATGACAAGCATCAAATAGATGATAGAAACCTATAAAATAAATTCTAATGAGAAGACAAGCGATCGAGATCGAGTCGATCGCTATTGACATATTCCTTAGCTGTCATATCATCCAGCGTTACTACTGAGCCATCCACAGAGCTAAATCTTGCTGATTCAGGGAGTAGTTTTAGCCAGCTATCTAGCCATTCATGCCATTCTTTCTCGCCGAAGCGATCGTCTGTCTCAGCGCGGACAAACCAGAATATTAGTTCTACGGCATTTGCATCCCAAGCAGGTGTAGCACTTACTCTGATTTCACGTAAGGCGCGGAGAGCATCACCTTCATCAGTAGATTTCTCGTGTTTGTCCTGCATTCGCTTTTGCAGCTTTTGAGCGAACCGATTAAAATCATCGGGAAAGGCAAATCGACTGCGTTTGCGTGCTAATGCCTCTGCTAGAGATCGAGTATCTGCATCGCTCCGGCATCCTGGTATTCTCTCCCATGCCGCTACAACATCCTTTTCTACAGTCATTACTAGATCGAGATCGGCGACCAGAAAGCGATCGGCAACTCCCGCAATATACGCATATCGGGGTCTTTTCAGTTTCCGTATCTCTTCTATCCATGTAGAATTAACTGCTACCAATGGCGAGATTTCAACAAAAGCACGCTCGGCACAAGATCGAACTAGATCGCATGTTTGAGTGACGACGACAAAGCCTCTGACTTGTGACTCTAATAAATCCGTATCAGTATTAGCTTCTGCAACTACAAAGTTCTTCGCCTCAAGCGTTACTGGACGTTGAGGATCGAAGCGATTAACGAACCAACAATCGTCTCCGATCGTACAATCGCCTTGAGACCATTTGCTCAAAGCCGAATCTATTTCTGGAATCCAACCGTCTGGTTCGTTACTCACCACTATTTATTTCGACTCCTCACACTTTTAGCCGCTCTCGATTTACCCACTTCCTGATGGATTGAATCTTGGAGGGCATCTACCAGATCTGCTGGATTGGGAGGCATTCGAGCCATCTCTGCTGCTTGAGATAATTGCCCTAATTTAGGTTGTTTTGGAGCATTGCCAGCACCGAGAATACTTTTCACTCGATCGAATTCACCTGTTGCAAGTAGTTCTAAGTAGGATTTCCCGTCATCAGCAATGCCCATTAATAGACTGCGATTGCTACTGGCACTACCGCGAGAAATGTACCTCACCGCGTCTAAAGTTCGATTTAACTTTTCCTCATTAGCTGAAGACAACGGTTCCCCACTCGCCCAGAAGTGGACGCTCCGGCGCGAAACACTGAACAGAGTAGCAAGTTGCTCCCACGTTAAACCACTCAACTTTCTAAGTTCATTAACTGTTTGCTGTGTAGATTTTATGGGAAGTGTGGCTGTTTCGATCTCATGGACATCTCGATCTAGTTTCGTTGAATTGATATGAAAATCTGAAGCTTGGAATTTTTTCCAAATTTTCCCCATTAACAAAGAGATCGGAAGCTCTAAGCCTTGACGGATTAGATCGCGATTTGGCCAAAGGAATCCATTTTTAACTGTTGGCTGACCGATCGCACAAACGTCTTCCATCGCATTTGCAAACGGATAGCATCTGCTTTGATACACTTGCTCGTGCTTGGAGTAATTATGTGTAGCAATGATGGATAATAAGACACTTTTCGGAATGGTTACTCCAATCTCTACACCGCTAGTTGTCATATTTAGAGCAGCTAAAAGATGATGCTTATGTATTTCCGCCACCATTGCTGTGCTGCGATCGCTCGTAAATATTGCTGAATCGATCGAATAACTAAGACTTGTCGATAATCTATCCTCTACGGTAGACATTCCTTTGGCTTGGGAAGACAAGCTACGATTAGTTGTTGTTTCTAACAGAGGACTCATAATTTACCACCATAGCGTCGTAAAAATTCATCAGTTACCGCCCAGCGAAAGAATGTATAGATTCTCTCGGTAAAGCTGAGAGCCTGATCCATGAGGGCTTCAAGGTTAAATACTTGGGGCTTTGTCGCAGATATATCTAGATCGAGTATCCAGCTACGTTCGGGGACAGCTTCGATCGCGTAAGGGTCAAAAGTAGCATTTGCAGGCATGACACCCCATCTAGCCGATATTTGAGCTTCTGGCAATAAAAATAATGACTCGTGCAGCACTTGATGAACGTACTCTTGAAGTTCACTACAGCTAATCCCAGCCATTTCGGGTCGAATCAACTGTGATATGTCTTCCAGATTTTGACCGACAACCCGATCGATATAGCGTAAGCCCACTCGATCGATCTGCGACAAGTGAAAGTTACTGTGAAGTTTGACCAGCAAATTTTCTAATCGTGCCAAAAAGTCGGTGCGACTGGTGTATTTAGTCGTTTCGATCGACACAGAATTACTTGCTAGGGAGATCCGCCACGTCCGATCTGCATTCCAAAAACACCAGGTTGTCTGAAGTGTCGGAGTTACGGATGCACCGTCAGTATTCAATGTTAGGCTTTGCGTTTTTACAGGTTCGAGGGTCGGGTATTCTGCCCGAATCGCCTCTTGAAATGAACCGACAAACGCCTGTTGCTCGATCGACAGAATCGGCGGAAACCTGATCTGCGCGATCGCTCTCACCAAGGGCGCATTTGTTAATGGCACCTCTGATGGCGGTGTGGCGATGAGTGGATTAACATCAATCACTTTCGGCGTGCCTTTTGCGACTTTCGCAAACATGGTGTGGTACTTGAGCAGATGATTATTTTTATCATGCCCTGATATACATATCTTATAACAGCAGTGTGAAATAAAGTGTGAAGCTATTCAGCACAAGCCATTTTACGGATATTACTTATAGGTGCTACGTGTCTATAAGCAATATTGTTTGACATGTAAATCGTCTATGGCTATAGTAGGAGGAAAAAACCCCACCTACGCTGCCGTCCAAATAGTAGCCGTGACAAGTGATTGAGTAAGTTGTCAGGACAATATTCTCCGCAGAAGACGCTAAATGACTCTACTGTGAAGATATTACGCGAGTGCAGATAACCCGATGACCAAATCCAAAGATAGCCACAGCGACTCAAAAAAAGATAACAGGGATGTATTACTCGACCACATCCGCTGGATGGTGGTGCTTGCCAAACTCAAGGAACTAGATCCAGACTCGACAGAAAAACCCGATCCAAGTATTAGAAGTATTCAAGATATCAATGATGACAAGGATCTGATTAATTTTACGCCTTTATTTGCAGATGATGATTCGGCGTTTGATATTAGCCTAGAACTGTGGCAATCTTTATTCTGTAAGAGTGTTGGATCGAAGGAAAAGCGAGTTAATAGCTTTATCAATACTATCTATCAATGTCGAAATTTTTATGCTTTAGATGCCCCGAATAATCCAGCCCAAAGATTGACAAAAATTGTTGATGGAACTGGACGAGCTACTGAAGGTAGATATGATGATAATATTCGGCAATGGGGAAAATATGCTAAGGAATTAGTGAAAGATAATGGTGGTTGGGAAAGCTTTCTTGCTAATAATCTATTAAGTGATATAGCTGATGTTAAATTTCCATCTATTGGTGTCAAAACGGGAGAAGATCGAGAATCGTTAATCCAAAGAATTCTTTATTTAGAACGCGATCGGTACATTCAAGTCCTTGCTACTACCGTGGTCGCACTTTGGCCGATCTGGTTTCTGAAACGTACTGAAAATATTGAATTTCTCAGGAATCTCACGGAAAGAGAACAGAAGACAAGAAATTTTAGAGTTGGGAAACGTCTACCAACTGAAGAATTGTACATTGATGTCAATCCATCCATCGGCAAAATGCAAGGATTACCGTATCCATTTGGATTTGCAGATACTTTATTAGAAGAAGCATTAAGTGATGAAGGAAAAGACATTGAAGAAAGCAAGCTAGACAGGGAAAGTTGGCCGCCTGTGGCAATTAATTTATTGATAAAAAAACTCAGAAATCAATATTGGAGTCCACCAATTTTATTTCCAGTAAGATCGGACACTTTATCTATACCAGAAGATGAAAAAGAAAACTACTCAATTCCATTTGTCATGGTTGCAGAGGGGTGTAATACATTTTCAACTACATATAGAAAAATCACTTCTAAATACAAAAAAATTGATGAAGTAACTTTTGGAATTGAAAGACAAACCTATGGTGAAATAATAGTAGAAAGACTGGGCATGGATAAATCTGATAGAGTGATTAGATCTGCTAGGAAAGACTTTTTTACGTCATTCCATAAAAACAACTCGTTAGATATTATCTTGTCATATTTTCCAGGCGATTTATTTTTGCAGACAGATCTAAATTATGCAGAGATTGGGGATGGGTACAAATTCTAGAATCTATTAAATATACAGTATTTTATATTTCTGGAGAATTATTTGGAGGAGTAAAATAGTTTCATTTTAATGATAAGATAGGTATTTGATTTGAGCTAATCTCTGCTCATTATGGCATATTAAGATCGATCGAGATAATGCTGCTGCTCTAAAATAAGCTTTAGCAGAAATAGGCGTAGAATCTTAGAACTTAGTTGTCGATGCGATTTTCTACCGTCCAGTACAAGCTGAATTATTATTATCCGCGATCGATGACAAAAGTAAACACTCGATCGTCATTCTAGATATGCTGAAAATAAAGAGTGGACACCTATCGATCGCAGAATGAATACAGATCCACCTATCTACTCAAACAACTCTACCGTCGTTATTAACAGATAAATTCCTAGCTAATCCTAATATTTAGGCAATCAAATATTTGAAATTGATGATTGTGGTCTTCCCGAACGTGCAGAGACTGTCTCGATCCGTCTGAGTGGAATGTGGGGAAACTGCTTAGAACGATCTGACATGAGTAGTTAATATTTCTTGTATTGACTGTTCTAAATGTTTTTGAACGACTAGCTCCTCTCGATCTAAGATCGCTCGTTTAGCGGCATCTTGTGCCACTCTGACAACTTGTGCGGCGGAGGAATCAATCATCATTGACACGCTCGACTGCCAATCGATTTTTCCAGTTTCGACTGAAGAAAGTGTCTGTTTTAGAATACCCTCAATTTCTGCCTGTGTTGGCTTTGGTACTTCGATCGTATCATCAAATCTTCGCCACACAGCTTCATCCAAGAACCTGGTCAGGTTGGTTGCCGCAACTAATAATCCATTATTAGCTTCATATTCATCTAATAGCAGAAGAATCATGACTCTACCTGCTTGCAACCACTCCACTGCCTGGGTTTCATCAAAATCAACCAGATCTAGCACTCTCTTTTGTCCATCCCAAGACAATAGCCACGACTGGGATACTGTCTGGATCGAGTCGGGGGATTTCTCCTTTAAGGCTTTGAGCGCAGCATCGGCGATTTCCATATTTAATCCCGCTCCCAGACAGTATTCCATTATCCCCAGTTCCACTACCTCCGATGGACTGTAATAGACACTCCGACCCGTTCCCTGAGAACCGACGGTGGGCACGACAATCTCTTTTTCCCGCCAATATTGCAATTGGCGCAATGTACAACCAGATATGTCTGACGCTTGCTTACTAGTAAAAAATGGTTCCTGCATACTATCGATCGTACCCCAGCTAGCCACCAAATCAATGTTGCCTTAGTTTATGAGCATTATCACAATTCACTGTCGTCTCACTGCTCCCAAACCTATTCGTCGCCAGCTCTGGTATTTGATGGCAGAGCGTAATACTCCTCTGATTTGCGAATTGATAAAGCGAGTAAGTCAACATTCTGATTTTGGGATCTGGCAACGTAGAGGTTCTATCCCGAAGAAGGCAGTTATGGATCTTTGTACGCCGCTCAGAGAAATTTATCCTGGGCAACCTGGGCGTTTCTATGCCTCTGCTATCTTGATGGTGCTGTATACCTATGAATCATGGCTGGCTATCCAGCAAAATCTCCGCCGCCGCATAGACGGAAAGCAACGTTGGTTGGATGTAGTCAAAAGCGATCGTGAATCGATCGAACTCAGCGGCTCTAGCCTTGATGTTATCAAACGACGGGCGCAAGATATTCTCAGCGAACTGAATACAGAGCAATCGACCCAATCGGCTCCCAATGCTAATCTTCAGATCTGGGAGAATATGTCGATCGTCTACTAGCAAATGAGATCGTTAAACTCGCACAACAATATCGAGCTGACAGCATCGTAATCCCTACTCTGACACATGTTAGAACGGTACTCGCCAGTGAGATTACCGCTAGAGCAGAACAGAGATGTCCTGGTTCAGTTGAGGCTCAAAAAAAGTATGTAAAAGATTACCAGATGACCATCTCTCGCTGGAGCTACAACAGACTGATTGAAACTATTCGTTCAAAAGCCCAGCAACTTGGGGTCGCGGTTGAGTCAGGATTTCAGCCAGCCAGGGCTAGTCCTCAAGAACAAGCGAAGGATATCGCGATCGCAACTTATCACTCTCGATCGTCAGCTTAGTCTCGCGTTCGCGTCTGCCTTGGCAAATGCCAGTCTCCTCAAAACGAGATGGTTTTTACAGTACATCCGCACCTAGACAAGTTAATATATAGTTTAACCGCGCCGCAGTTTAAGCTTTCTGAGCCAATGAACCGTGAAAAATGTGGGTCTGTTTGGTCATCGTAGATGACTGTACTTTCCGGCCCTGGCAACTGTCCGCTTACTGACTGCCATCCTGGTACCTATCTCATTGGGAGATTTGTGTGGGGATGGGATGCTGCATTGATGAAATTCTCTTTCTCTAAAGTAGCGCAGGTGCGCCCCCAGCAGAAGTAGGTAAAGCTTTCATTTTGTGAAAGTACGGGTGCATTATGTCTTCATTTTATTGAAGTAGATGGTGTGACCGGAGTGGCAGTTACTGAATCGCCTCCGATCGAGGAGGAATCCGCCATAATTTTTATTGGCAAACCTAATAGTGAGGTCAAAAACCCCTAGAGGTTTGCCAAAATCCAGAATCTCTCTGCTAGCAATACTTTCACTAGTTTGAAATTACCAAGGCAGTCCTCCTGATGAGTCCATAAGACATGTTTTTAGCAGCTTTGCCAAAAACTAGTTTGAAAAGCTTTCCAGACAAGGGTTTTGGCTCCGGGAGTTGCTATCGCCTTCCCAGAGATGGGTGGGTTGAAAGACCGCAAAGATTATCTCCCCAGAGCGATCGCTCTCGTTGCTATCGCCTTCCCAGAGATGGGTGGGTTGAAAGATCGGTTTTGATGACTGCAATCTATTTCTCTTGTAATGATTGCAATTATTTTCTACTAAATGAGCGGATTGAAAGGTGGGAGGAAGCGACTCCAAAAGACTGTTGTTTGCGATCGCAAAAATTGGTGGATTGAAAGGTGGGAAGAGGCTACGCAGATGCTCAATTTCCGATTGTTAATAATAGCTTTCAATGATGAAGACTTTGGCAATGGAAGATTACAAGAACATTATTGTCGCATAGCGAAAACGACACTAATTTGCGAACGGGATCTAATTCACAAATTAGCGACATTAAATTGCGAATTTACGAAAAAATATGTCTGCTTAGGTGTTTTGCGACATTATCTTGCGAAAAACGACACTAATTTGCAAATAGCGACATTTAATGTGCGAATGTACAACAAGCTACTTAGGAGCGTGCAGACCGCATTCTTTTTGCGTAGCTTCTTCCCACCACCAGCGACCTTCGCGTTCGTGCTGCTGAGGTAGTGTCGGCTTGGTGCAGGGTTCGCAACCGATACTAATAAAGCCGCGTTCGTGGAGAGCGTTGTAAGGTACTTCTAGTGCGCGAATGTAATTCCAGACATCCGCAGACGACCAATTAGCCAACGGATTGAACTTGACTAGGGGATGTTCTGGAGTCGAGAAAGCACCATCAGCTTGGATCGCGGGTACCTCTGCGCGAGTCGAAGGACTTTGATCCTTGCGCTGTCCGGTAATCCAGGCATCGAGGGTCGCTAACTTACGTCGCAGGGGAGCCACTTTTCGCACTCCACAGCATTCTTGGTGTCCATCTTCATAGAAGCTAAATAAACCTTTAGCCTTCACCATCGCTTCGACGGGTGCTGCTTCTGGGTACACGACATCGATCGCGATACCATAGTGCTTTCTGACTCGATCGATAAATTGGTAAGTTTCCGGATGGAGACGCCCAGTATCTAGGCTAAATACTCTGACGTTGGGATTAATCTTATATGCCATATCGATTAAGACCACATCCTCAGCGCCACTAAAAGAGATGGAAATATTATCGAACAGGCTCAAGGCACGTTTGATGATGGCTTGAGGAGTCTGCTGGCTTAGTTCGGCATTAAGGGTCGGAAAGTCAAGTGCTACGGTCGTCTGGCTCATGGTGCTATGCGATCTGGAAAAAATTAAGGAGCGGTCTGCTAAGTTTATTTTACTAGAGAGGGGGAAGAAGGGGTAAAGGGTAAGGGGTAACGGGTAAGGGGTAAGAGGGTAAAGGGTAAGGGGTAAAGGGTAAAGGGTAAAGGGTAAAGGGTAAAGGGTAAAGGGTAAAGGGTAAAGGGTAAAGGGTAAAGGGTAAAGGTAATTAATAGACCTCCTGCGAAGGTAACAATACAATCTTTTTTAGTATTG
>NZ_JANMZA010000350.1:0-5859 GCF_031382685.1 Chamaesiphon sp. OTE_8_metabat_110
TACTCGCCAGGAGACAGGCTAAATTTAGTACTACCGCTCTAACTCCGCTATTTATCAATCTTCACCATCCCCGCCATCAAATCGACCCAGACCGGGAAGATCGTCGTCTGTCTAGAAGAGGGATTAGATTCGTTGTCGATAGCTATCTCACCGAACTCAACCTCAAACATGGGGATGGACGGACTCTCTCGGCTCACTCTCTACGGCATACAGCGGGGACTCTGGCGATTCAAAATGGGGCATCGTTGCGCCAGGTGCAGGATTTACTCGGTCATGCCGATCCCAAGACCACGGCGATTTACACGCATATTGGCGACAGGTGGACGAATAATCCAGCCTTGAAATTGGGAATCAATCTCAATCCCGAATAGAGGTCGAGCGCACCTACAGCAATCGGAGCGAGGAAATAATCGGGTCATCAATACCCTTGCGGAATTTGTGATATAAGTGAACTACTTAAACCTCAAAATTATGTCAGAGCGTTCGTCAAAACGAGACAATTACCTTATTACCCCAGATAGCTATATTACGCTCGGCAATCATCAATCCCAAAGTGGAAATTATGAGCGTGCCTTAGCTGCTTATGACTGCGCCGTGCGACTCGATCCTGGCTATGCCAGATCCTATAACTATCGCGGTTCATTCAAGTATGCGAATTTGGGTGATATCCAGGGTGCGCTGGCAGATTTCGACTCAGCCGTTAGGTATGACCCCGATTATGCCGTTGCTTATGCCAATCGCGGTTTGCTTAGGTATCAGCAATTAGGTGACATTCCTGGAGCCTTAGCCGATCTCAATCTATCGATCCTCCTCAACCCTCGCGATGCTTCGACGTACACCACTCGCGGTTTGATTAAATATGACAGACTTGATGATGTTGAATATGCTCTAGCAGATTACGATCTAGCGATCTGCGTCGATCCTAACTTTGCTCCGGCTTATAACTGTCGCGGACTGTTAAAGAATGTTAAATTGATGGATATTTCAGGTGCCCTGGCGGATTACGATCGGGCGATCGAGCTAGATCCTACCTTATCTGAAGCTTATTATAATAGCGGTACGCTCAAGCATCAGGAACTTGCAGATCGGTTGGGGGCATTGGTTGACTATGACAGAGCGATCTCCCTCGCTCCCAATTTAGCTGCTGCTTATTTTGCACGAAGTCTGCTCAAACGTAATCTGCTCGATGACGTTCGAGGGGCAAATTTCGATCTGGATCGTGCAATTAATCTCGATCCTAATATTGTCGATGCTCCCTGAACTATCCTGTCGGAAAACTAGTTTTTTGGGCGTGGTTTGTAACCTTTGAGTTCGCGAACTAGGGACATTGCCTCATCAGTATTAGACTGTTGCTGTTGTTGTCGATAGATATTTGCAGCGGTAATCAAATCGGCGATCGCCCCAGCTTTGTTGCCAGTTAACTTCCGTGCCAAGCCCCGATTGAAGTAGGCATCGGCATAGTTCGCGTTGAAGGCGATGGCATTGGTGTATTCGGCAATCGCCGCCTTCTTATTGTCTTTGAACTTATCGCCGCCCCGCTTGTAAGCAGCGATTGCTCTTTGCTCGAACTGACTTTTTGGTGCTACTGTAGCTAGAATCGGTGTTGCTGGTTGAGCCGCAATTTTAGGTTTTGTTACATTTGTGGCAACCACTCATAAAACCTTCGTTTCTGTGACAACAGGAGTAGCGATCGACGATCGCTTGTTACTCGCTAGCCTGAGAGCTGGTTGGTTAAGTTCCACAGGTTCGGCGGTTGCTACTGGCTTTGGTCGCTCAGGTTGACGAGCGACTGGAGGAACGATCTTCGACGCTGCTGGTTTTACGGCGATGAGTGGCGTATTTCTGGTAGCTTCGCATCTGCTCAATTCGCGATTTGCCAATTGATATAGATCGGTTTTATGCTGCTGTCTGGCAAGCCGAGCGGCTTGGCGTAAATCTCCCATGCCGATGTCTGCGTCATTCATTTTGCTGCAACGAAGAATGCCGCGATTGAGGTATGCCTTAACGTAGGTAGGATCGAGTTCGACCGCTCGGTTGTAGTCTAAAAATGCACCCAATGGGAAATTCAGCCGATTTGCTCTAAACAAACCTCGGTGGAGATAAGCCGTCGTGAAATTGGGTTCGAGATCGATCGCCCGATTGTAGTCGGCTAAGGCTCCTTGGCGGTCGCCTAGCCGATCTTTGAGCATCGCTCGCTCGTTGTAGTTATCTGGCTCGTTAGGATTGGTGGTAATTTCTCGATCTAATCTGCTGACCTCGGCTTGCACTTGGTTGCGATCGCGCCAAGATAGATCTCCATCAGCCGCGACTGCTGGTGCTGTGGCGAAGCCCGCTACTCCTCCAATGCTAATAATTGCCGCAATTCCCATGCTACAGGTTTGAATCCTGATATTTTTCACGATGAACTAACTTCTCCACTAATTACCCAAAACTCGCGATAGATAGTGCTATCGATCGCTATCATGCCACGCAGCAATTTAAACCGCCTTGGGTAAATTAGCTTAAATCAAGACCGCTCGAAGATTAACACGCCAAGTTTTCTGCTTGAGATGACAGTGCCTGGAGTCGTTCGCGGAGCGTCGGCTGTGCCGAATCGACATCAACGCCAATTAGTGATTATGTTTGAGCAAATTTCCTAGTTGGGTAATTCGGCTTTTGAGATTTCCCATCTCTTTTCGCACTCTTAATTGCTCTTGCGCTCTACTCACCACGTTCGGCAATGTACCTTGCGCTTGAGCGATCGTAAACAGAGCCTCTAGTAAAGTTTCTGCCGTGATGCTCTCCTGTTGACAGAGTGCATCGATCTTCTCTTTGATCGCTACCTGCAATCGGATCGGCTGTTGTTTGGCGATCTCTGGATATCGGGCTAATAAACCTCTCAATTCGTCTAGTTGAGTTGCCGGGGAATTAATGGGTGGGAGATCGGCGATCTGTGTTGTCTCTGTTAGGATATCTACTCTCGCCTCGGTTACTGTTGGTTGCGATTGACGATTTTTGATGTCATTGATGAGGCTCATAACTTAATTAATTTTTGGTATTTAGGGGCTAAACTGAGTTTGAGTTTCTGGATGATTTGCTCGATCGGATATTCTAGATGCCCAGCTCCCAAATCTGTTGGGCTAACTTGCTTATCGATCGCCTGTTTAAACACATCGCTCTCTAAAATATGCGACAACATTAAATCTGCACCCGCTACCGTACTCATCGCTTCAATACTACTGCTGGTAATTTTGGTTGGCTGTCGTCCTACCCACTTTGCCCGAAATGGGACAACTCCCAGCAACTCTCGTCCTGGTAAGGCTGACTTAAACTCCTCGATTAAGGCTAGTGTCCTTACTAACGATTGCACTCCTTTGGTTGAAGCCTCGGCGGGAATCAACCATTTATCCGCCGCTCCCAATGCGGTTTGTGCTAAGTGACTCCGCTCTGGTGGGGGGTCGATAATAATCGCGCCAAACTCTCGTTCGAGTGGTTCGAGTCTTTGGCGCAGAGCAAACAAACTCATTCCACCAGCGGCTAATTTGTAGTTAGCTGCTTCTAATCCATCGTCGGCGGGAATTAGAAACAGATTGCTATTGTCAACGATCGGTTTTTCAGTGGTTGGAGGTACCTGTACGATCGCATCGACCGCACTGAGTTTTGAATCAGATAGGGTGATGACTTCTAATAACGTTGGTTGATTTTGCTGGATATCTATGCCTAAAAAGGCAGTCAGACTCGATTGAGGATCGGCATCGATAAATAAAACGGGTATCCCCAATCTGCCTAAGTATCGCCCTAGCATGAGGGCTACGGTCGTTTTCCCCTGACCCCCTGCCAGTCCTAGTGTTGAGATAATTGGCATTGGTTGCGTTTTTAAATTTGCACTATTATATGCTAAAACAAATAATTAAAAATACTTTGATACTAATTTACTTTAATATTAAAGTATGATTGAGTCACGATCTTTTCGGCAGCGAACGAGAGCCAGCTAGCCGAAGCTTTTGCGTCGTCTCAAGTCGCTCGGCTTAAACACTACACTATTCATTGCTATTATTCAAAGACGTTTTCCTGATGCGAGAGTCACTTTGTTTAACGCAACCCCAACCCTAGATTGTGCGATCGTGGTAGACTAGACAAGGAAAAGTCGAACATACTATTCTGCTCTAAAACCATTATACAAATGTATAAAACTACTTTTGTATAATAGTTGAGAAGTAACCCCCTTCCATTGTTTTAGCAGGTAAAACCTTATGGTAAATATTGCTATTATACAAAAGTACTTTTGTATAATCTATTTAAAGTGTTATTACTCTAACGTATTCGATCGTTAACTGATGGGGGAAACGCAGAATTCGGACAAAATAGCACGCTAAGGCTGAAAGCCTTTCTCTAAAACACTTACATAACATCACTTCAGCATCTTAGATAACCGCAACGATCGAAACTGTCCAGCCTCAGTCGCTTTATTTTGCCGCCAAACATAATCACCAGTCAGATTAATATGCTCCCAACCCAGCGGCGATAAATATTGCAACAGCTCATCATCAATCGATTTCCCCGCCTCTGTTTGCGCCTCAATTGCCCGTTCAATATAGACCGTATTCCATAACACAATCGCCGCTGTGACTAAATTCAAGCCACTAGCTCGGTAGCTTTGCTGGTCGAAACTGCGGTCGCGAATCTCACCCAGACGATTAAAGAAAACCGCACGAGCCAACGCATTCCGCGCCTCTCCCTTGTTTAATCCAGCGTGAACTCGTCGGCGCAGTTCGACATTTTGTAACCAGTCCAGAATAAACAATGTCCGTTCAATCCGCCCCAGCTCCCTGAGTGCAATCGATAATCCATTCTGCCGAGGATAACTGCTAAGTTTACGCATCATTAGTGAAGCAGTCACAGTACCTTGTTTAATCGATGTAGCCAATCGTAAGATCTCATCCCAATGGTCGCGGATCTGCTTGAGGTTGAGAGTACCACCATTCATCGCTTGCAAAGCCGAATAATCCTGTTCGTTCTTAGGAACATACAATTTGGTGTCTTTCAGATCGCGGATACGTGGTGCAAAGCGGAAGCCCAGTAAATGCATCAGGGCAAACACATGGTCTGTAAAACCTGCCGTATCGGTGTAATGTTCCTCAATCCGTAAGTCTGATTCGTGGTACAGCAAACCGTCTAAAACATAGGTCGAATCGCGAATACCAACATTAACCACCTTGGTACTAAATGGTGCGTACTGGTCGGAGATATGAGTGTAAAACGTTCGACCTGGCTCACTCCCGTACTTGGGATTGACGTGACCAGTGCTTTGCGCCTTACTACTGGCTCGAAACCGCTGCCCATCTGACGATGAGGTAGTACCGTCACCCCAATTGTTCGCAAAATCATGATGGAACTGAGCATTCACGAGATCGGCTAGTGCAGTCGAGTAAGTCTCATCTCGGATGTGCCAAGCCTGAAGCCAAGATAGCTTGTCGTAGGTCAGTCCAGGGCTGGATTCAGCCATTTTGGTCAATCCCAGATTGATAGCATCAGCAAGGATCGCTGATAGCAATAAAGTTCGGTCTGGTGCGGGTTGTCCATCTTTGAGATGGACAAAATGACGAGTAAACCCCGTCCAATCATCCACTTCCATCAACAACTCAGTAATTTTGATGCGTGGGAGTAGTGCAGAAGTTTGGTCGATTAATCGTTGCGCCCCATCCGGTACGACTGTCTCTAACTGTGTAATCTTTAAGCCAGTGTCAGTAATAATCGCATTTGGTAGCTCGTTGGCAAGTGCCAGCTCACTAACCGTTGCCAGTTGTTGTTCGAGTTGATGTAATCGTTTGCTCAGGTACTCCTCGCAGTTGGTATTAACGGCAATCGGTAATCCATTTG
>NZ_JANMZA010000079.1:0-5222 GCF_031382685.1 Chamaesiphon sp. OTE_8_metabat_110
TAGTAACAGGTACGCGATCGCCATTAGATGATGCCGATGTTTGTCAGCCCGAGGACGAAGCCAACGCCCAAAATATGCCCAAAGCTCATCGCAGCAACTAGTTCGGCCCAACTAAAAATCCCTGCGCGACTGTTTAATTTAGCAATAATTGCCGCGATCGCGACTGCAAACAAGTTACAAATAATCATCACAAATGCTGTATTAAACCCCCAAGGTTCGGTATGCGGAATCGCGGCAATAATTAAGTTATTTAACAAAAAACTCGACTCCCGATCGCAACTCATGTATGGCAATTATTAGTTAGTCGGGGCGATTGTCGATCGACTTCCGCTGACTAATTCACAAAAATTAATACATTTAACCCTAATTAACACTAATGCGGATTAAAATTTGCGGAATAACTACTGTCGAACAGGGACTGGCAATTGCGAAAATGGGTGCGACAGATATCGGCTTGATCTGCGTCCCTGGCTCGCCGCGCTACCTGACGCTCTCCAAATTACAGGAACTCGTCGCCCAGCTCGCGGACGCGGCGAATACAGTGGGGGTCTTTGCCGATTTTTCGGTAACTACCATCGCCCATGTCGTCACCCTCACCAATCTCGCCACCGTTCAGCTCCACGGTACCGAATCGATCGAATTTTGTCAGGAATTACGGCAAGCACTCCCCGAGACAGAAATTATCAAAGCATGGCGCGTCCAGACGAGTAGCGATCTTGCCACTATCCAAACCTATAGTCCCGTCGTCGATGGTTTGCTCTTGGACGCCTATCATCCCGACGCCCTCGGCGGGACGGGACACACCATCGACTGGCAACAGTTGTCAGCCTTTAAACCCTCAATTCCGTGGCTATTAGCTGGCGGGTTAACGCCTGATAATATTGGCATGGCTTTGAGCCAACTGCAACCCGATGGGATCGACCTCTCCAGCGGGGTAGAAGTCTCGCCAGGGCAGAAAAATTTAGATTTGGTCGATCGGTTATTTACCAACTTACGGAGTAGATTAGGCTAAAATAAAGACTCAAATATTTGCGATCCGTATTGGCACCGCCGCGATTCGAGCGAGTCGCCGCAATTACACACACATTACAAATTTGGAGTCAAGAGGCGATCGCATGGATAGCAGTAAAATCATCAATGTCGATGCACCAGGGGAAAAGCCACCGAGCGCGACAGCAGCAGATGTCAGTCAGCGACAGCCACTGGGAGATCTTCCTGACATCGATTCGATCGATTTACGCACCGAAACGTTGGCTACTATCGATCGATTACAACAGCATCTAATCGCAGAATTTCAAAGCGATATTAGTGAAATTCAAGAACGATTGAATAAATCATTTCGGCAATTCTTACTGGCAAAAGAACACGAACGGATGCCATTCTTGCAACGCGTGATGACTTCACATATTGAAAACATGGAAGACGAGCGCGGGTTTCCGCCGCGTCATCCAGTTCACTGGTTTAAATCTAAATTAGAATTTAGTTCGACGGGTGTTTTGGAATTTGATTTCAAAAAAGATGCCGAAGTATTTATCGAATCAGCCTTAAATTATATCGAGACTGAAATTAAAGAGCAACTGCTACAGAGACAACAAGCAACGATCGCGCTGGTCGATCGGCAAATCGTCGAACTCCAATCCACCCTTGCCGTTCGGCTCCAACCAGTTGCCAAGCTCCGCCGGATAATTATTACGGAGTATGTCAATAGCTTCATCCAAGCCGAAAAGTTAATTATTAAAGTTATCGATAGCTTTTATTTCGTGAGCATGGGAGCGAGATTTAATCCCAAGCAAGAATTAATTTATAGTGAAGTGTGCGTGCGACCGACAGGGATCTTCGATCGCAGCAAAGATGACGATAAACCCACCCAATTAAAGTATGCAATTTCTTGCGATCGACTCGTAGACATCATGAATGAATCGATCGGTCGATCGGTCGATCGGATCGGGCAACAAACTCAAGCGTATCTAACTGATGAACTAGTACCTAAAATCGATAAGTTGTTTGAGGATTTAGCTAGTTAAAAGTGGCACGATCGAGATCGATCTCATGCAGTCGTCATGTTTGGTTATCACGCAAACCAACCGCCTATTTAAACGAGCTGAAAATCTTATCGCGATCGAACAATAAAGTAAAACAGTTTCCCTCCAACTCCCAACTCCCAACTCCCATCTACCCTCTACTCTTCACATAGGCAGTGTCAACGCATCAAAGGGTATCCTAGAAAAGAGCTGTATCTTCTTGGCAATGACCATATTCTGCCCTAACGGACACGATAACCCTGACACCAATCGGTTTTGTCAAGCCTGCGGTAGTCAGTTAGCCGCCCCTGTCAATCATTCCATGACAATTGGGGTACTACTTGGCGATCGTTACCGGATTACTAGAGAAATCGGTCAAGGTGGTTTTGGGCGGACTTATCTGTGTGAAGATGTCAATCGCTTCAACGAACTCTGCGTCCTCAAAGAATTTGCGCCGCAAGTTCAGGGTACGGCTTTACTAACTAAAGCTCAACAATTATTCGAGCGGGAAGCTGGGGTGATGTATCAACTTCAACACCCCCAAATTCCCCGGTTTCGGGAAATGTTTCGCGTCAATCGCGGTGGTGTCGGACAGCTATTTTTAGTGCAGGATTATGTCGCTGGTGACAATTATCAGCAGCGCCTGCGCCAAAAGCGCAAGCAGGGCAAAACCTTCACCGAAGCCGAAATTACGCAGTTTCTTACTCAAATTCTCCCCGTACTGAGCTACATTCATTCCCTCGGCGTCATTCATCGCGATATCTCTCCCGACAATCTGATCTCCCGCAATAGCGACGGCTTACCAGTGCTGATCGATTTTGGCGGCGTCAAACAAGTCGCGGTAAATGCCGCCACTCAGTATATGGGTGCCAATCTCGAACACAGCGAAGTCCCGACACGATTGGGCAAAGTCGGTTATGCACCCAACGAGCAAATGCAGCGCGGCGTTGTCTTTCCACACAGCGACTTGTACGCACTGGCGGCGACAACCCTCGTCTTGCTCACCGGGAAAGAACCGCCAGAATTGATCGATCCGCAAAACTTCACCTGGAACTGGCGCGAACATATCAGCCTGAGTCCCAAACTAGCGAGTATCATCGATCGAATGCTCCAACTCCGTCCGCACGATCGATTTGCATCCGCCCAGGATATCCTCACAGCCCTGGCAAGTGAGAATTTGATGCCAAAGCCTCAAGCCGTCTACCCACCGACCATGCAGCCAGCCCAGGTGCAATCAGGCAAGTCTCAAGTTCCCACCGTAGTCGCTCAGCCCCAACCGAAACCCCCAGCAGCGCCGATAGTCGCCGCCAAATCGACCGAATCTTCCCTCCTCCAAGTTCTCGGACAAACTTGGGTTGCCATTGCGGGAATTGTCGGTGCTGTTGGATTAGGCTGGTTGGTGGCGAGCCTCACCTCCAAGCGTCCTCAACCCACTAGCTCGCCCGCTAGGAGTAATCTATCCACAGCCGCTCCCAGTCAAAATGATGCTCGGCTCGCAACTAGTAATCCCACCCCGACATCGATAATCGGTACTACACCAATCGCCGCCCTCGCACCACCATTTCCCACCGTTCTAGTCGGTAAAGGCGTCAATACTCAAGCCTACGGTAATGCCGTCACACAAGTATTTATCAGCCAAAATCCCCAAATTCAGACAGTCAAAACTGACGACACTCAAGTCCGCGCCCAAGTAGAGACGATCGCCAACGATTTAGGTGGTAAATTAACTCAGCATCTCAGTAGCGATGCCATCCAAAGAATCGGTCAATATAGTGGTAGAGATCGATCGAATTGGAAAGCACAAATTAATAAATTACATCTAAGCGAACGCGCCTTAATCGAGCTAACCAATGCCAAATATCGGTCGATTACTGAATATTCGGCTCAGAAATTGGGACTGGGATTCGATCGATTTCTCACAACCCCAATGGGGCAAATCTATCTCGCCACCATGTTCGACCGAGTTCAAGCGATTGGGGCACAACAAGCGATGTCGGAAATTGTTTTTCCTGTCGGTGGCAATAACGGTACAGTCAGCGGCACACTCCAACCGGGAGTAGGTAAAGTGTACATCGCTAGTTTAGCTGGCGGTCAAGATATCGCGATCGATATTCAAGCCGACTCACCTACTAAGCTCTCAATTTATCCACCCACGTCCAGGCTTCCCGCCATCCTTACCACCGCTTCAACTAATAATTGGTCTGGTAAAACTAGTGTTAATGGCTATCATGAATTTGTCCTAGTTTCGCAGAGCGATCGACCGTTTGCCTACAAGTTAAAACTTACCGCTGCCGATCTAAAACCGACTCCCAATTATCTCAAGCCTACATCTAGAGAGCGTTTCGATCGCGATAAAAAATCGTTCTGGTAAAACCAATATTGCGATCGCTAAATAAGAAGTAAATAATTAGGTAGGTGCAATTATTTATGAAATAGGTTGTGCCTGAAACCTAGTCGGTGGGCAGTGCCCACCCTACTTTTCTATCCACTATCCACTATTCACTATCCACTATCCACTATTCACACTATCCCCTATCCACTATCCACTACCAATTTACCTATTCAACTTATCAACGTCCCTTTCGACAACCGTTGAAAACTAGTCATGGGAGCTGGGAAATCAGAGCGGGGATAATTATTACACTGACAGATGGTGCGGGGAGATCCTATCAAGGCGAGATCGCACCGATACCGTGGTTTGGTTCAGAATCGATCGAGCAGGCACTATCCTGGTGTCAACAGCTCGGCGATAAGATTACTACCGCCCAAATTTATCGAATCCCCGATACTTTACCCGCCTGTCAATTTGGGTTTGGGAGTGCCCTCATTGCTTTCGATCCTCAGCCGTCAATTGCGGTATCGCCTCTGGATATGAGCGCGTTGCTCCCTTCAGGAACGGCAGCAATCGAGCGATTACAGGCTTTGTCTGCCCAAGGATACTCCACCTTCAAATGGAAGATTGGCGTACTGCCGATCGCCCAGGAGATGCCAATCTGGAGACAATTAATCGCAGCTTTACCCGCTGCTGCCAAACTCCGACTCGATGCCAATGGTGGTTTAACTTATCCCCTCGCCGAGCAGTGGTTAGAAACTTGTAGCCAGGAAGCGCGGATCGAATTTATCGAGCAACCGCTGGGCGTAGATGAGATCGATCGGACGATCGAATTAGCCCAAAAATATCATACCCCGATCGCCCTAGAT
>NZ_JANMZA010000097.1:0-12411 GCF_031382685.1 Chamaesiphon sp. OTE_8_metabat_110
AAAAATCAAAGGATTAACAGCAGCTAAAGTTCAGGACATTATTAAAAAATTGAAATAGCTGCTGCGAGTAATCTTAGCTAAGTCGAGCTGCCCAATTAAATAGTTCGATCGAGACTTATAGCCGATCGCATAAATTAGCCGAGACGATACAATATAGGTATTGTTATACCTAGAATCGAGCTAACGTTGGATGAGTCTGTGTATCAATCCTCAGTGTCCGCACCCGGAAAACTCCGATCGGACGCTATTTTGCCAAAGCTGTGGCTCAGAACTGCTCCTAGCAGGTAAATATCGAGTTGCCAAATTAATGAGCAACAAAGGCGGCTATGGGGATACCTATGAAGTCACAGAGCGCGGTGTCCCCAAAGTCCTCAAAGTCCTCAAAAGTAATAATGCTAAAGCAATCGAATTATTCGATCGCGAATACAGAGTCCTTGAAAGCTTAACCGGACAAGGAATTGCTGGGATTCCCTTAGTCGAAGATTTCTTTTTATATACTCCCAATGCCTCCCAGACAGCTCTACATTGCCTGGTAATGGAGCGGATTTTTGGGATGGACTTAGAAGAGTATATCAAAGTCATGCAGCGCCCGATCGACCAGAAAACGGCGATCGGCTGGCTCTCGCAACTGACGCAGATCCTCCAAGAAATCCACTATCGCGGGATTTTTCATCGCGATATCAAGCCATCTAATATTATTCTCCAACCCGACGGGCAATTAGTCGCGATCGATTTCGGTGCAGCCAAACAAGCCGCCGTCCATGTCTCCCCCCAAGCTACTCGGATTTATACCCCCGGTTATGCTGCTCCCGAACAGCAGCGGGGAGAAACCTTCGCTCAGTCCGACTTTTTTGGATTGGGGCGAACCTTTGTTTATCTACTTACTAGCAAAGAACCGATCGATCTTTACGATACCTATCGCGATGTCTTAATCTGGCGGGGTAAGGCTCCCCAAGTTGCCAGCGATTTCTTAGATTTAATAGATCGATTGATGCAGGAAGATCCACATCAGCGTCCCGATACTACCACCACTATTTTTAGCGAAATTGCCGCCCTATCGCCGATCGTTACCCGTCAGATCGTTAGCTATCAGCCTCTCCAAACCCCCACTAACCCCAATTTACTCACAAAACCCCTTCAGCTTCCCGTCGCCAGTCTGACACCCACTGTCGCCTCACAGACAGCACCTCCCCTCGCCCGTAAATTGCCCCTCGCATGGTTGGGATTAGCGGCGCTCCTGCTGCCACTGGCTGCTGGCGCGATGTATTTTTTGGGTACCAAACAGCCATCGATACCCAACATTACCAGCAATAGTACTGGTGATTCATTCGTGCAAATTAAAGATGTACCCCAGGGTGTATTTAAGTTTGGGGGAAGTACGACTTGGGCGACTACCAGACAAATCCAATCATCGATCGATGCGGCAATTAAGGGCGTTTTTCCGAACTTTGATATCGTCTATGCCGATGCTAGTTCGCCAGACTTTAAATCTACAAAAAATGGTAAATGTGACAGCAAAGCTGGCTCTAATAATGGCATTTGTTGGCTGCTCGAAGGCGATTTAGATTTCGCTCAATCCTCGATCGCATTAGATAAATCTAAATACAAAGACGACCCGCGTGTCAAAGCAGGTCAACTCAAACAAGAGGCTGTAGCTTATGATGCGCTCAGTGTCGTAGTCAATCCGCAGCTCAAACTTCCTGGTTTAACGATCGACCAATTGCGCGATATTTATACTGGTAAAGTAACTAACTGGAGTCAAGTCGGCGGTCAAAATCTCCCGATCGTCGCTTTTTCACGTACCGAAAAATCTGGTGGTACTGTTTCTTCTTTTAAAGATTTGGTCTTAAAAAAGAGCGATGAACTTAAGTCACAATTTGTTAGTAATACGACTGAGGGGTTGCAGCAAGTCAGTAAAAATCCCGGCGGAATCTACTATGGAGCTGCCAAGGAAGTTATTGTTGACTCGTGTAACACTCAGCCTCTAGCGATCGGTCAAACGGGGAATAACTTAGTTAAGCCTTATCAGGAACCATTGCAATCTCCCGCTGCTTGCAATAACGGTCAGCGTAATAAAATTAATACCGAAGTAATTAAAACTCAATCGTACCCACTCACTCGCCAAATCTACGTCATCATCAAAATCGACGACTCAAATCGTCAAAAAGTGGGCGAAACTTATGCCGACTTATTAAGAACCAAGCAAGGACAAAGCTTGCTAGAAAAAGCTGGATTTGTGAGTATCGATCGCTAAATATATTATCTCTAATACACCAACTGTAGGGGCGGGTTTATGCCAGTCAGTATCGATCTTACTATTCAGTATCGTTGGCTAAGCCTACCGTAGGTACACAAACCCGCCCTTCCCACTAGCAGATTTCAAGTGAGTTCTAAGATGATGTTAGTTTGCATCGATATCTCGATCGATCTCTAGTGCCTGAATACTTTTGCCCTCATGATGTTTGAGCGAAACATATTTACTCACACCCACGCGTTGCGATCGATAAATACCTACGTGCCCAGAGCATAAATAACTACAGATACAAGTAATTGCCGCGTAAATACCAGTTGGAGAGCCAAATAATTCGATCGCCATTAGTATTGAAGTTAGGGGTGTATTGGCAGCCCCAGCAAATACACCGACAAATCCCATTCCAGCGAGGAGTGGTGTGGGCAATCCTGTCAGTGGGGCAATCGCATTACCTAACGTCGCACCGATGTAAAATAGGGGCGTGACTTCGCCACCTTTAAATCCCGCTCCCAAACTTAGGGTAGTAAAAGCAATTTTGGCAGCAAAATCCCAGGGTGGAAGTTGGACATTAAAAGCACTGACGATCGTCGGTACACCTAAACCGATATACTTAGTCGTACCAGTTAATTGAATCGCGATCGCCACTAAGATGCCACCCACGAAGGGACGCAACGGTGCATAACTAATCTTCGCTGTAAAGTAAGCACTAATCTGATGCGTCAAAGTGGCAAATAACCGCGCGGTTAGCCCGAAGATGGCACCAGCCAACATCATTGTTACTAAGCCCCGCATTGTTAATTGGGGGACGATCGGGATGGGATAAAGTTGATGGTGTCCTCCCCATGCTAGTGTAGTGCGATCGCCCACGATCGCCGCGATCGCACACATTAATAGTCCATCGTAGCGAAACTTGCCAAAAGCTAAAACTTCTAGCCCATACAACATCCCCGCGAGCGGCGTCCCAAATACCCCCGCATAGCCGCCACTAATCCCCGCCATCAATACGACTCGCCGATCGATTCCCGGCAGCCCCACGACTCGTCTCAAGCGATCTGCAATCGCCCCACCCATCTGAACTGCCGTCCCTTCTCGCCCCACCGAGGCACCAAATAGGTGCGCCAACGTCGTACTAATTAACACCAACGGTACCATCCGCAACGGAATTACCGATCGCGGATCGTGAATTTCTTCGAGCAGGAGATTGTTTCCAGCAGCGACACTTTGCCCCCAGTAATGGTAAATCAGCCCACTGAGCAGCCCACCCAAGGGCAATAGCCACAACACCCATCCGTGAGCCTCCCGCCAGCTTGTCGCCCACTCTAGGGCACTCAGCAGTGCTGCTGATGAGGTGCCACTTAGGATCCCGATGCTACAGCCAATGGCTCCCGGCAAAGCCAGGGTTGCCTGGAGCCATTTGACTAAATCGACAATCGCTTTAATGCTGACATCTCGCCATTTACTCATTTTCGTGGTGCTTGAATCGCTCTAAGGTAGATAACGTTGATGTCTGGTGCTGAGATTTCCGCAGTAACCGCATCGCCATCACTAGTAGTTTGCACGTAATTAGTCTCGATCGAGACTAATTTAGGAGAGTGACGCGGTAACATGGAGACGAGTGGCGACAAAAATCTGTTTGCACAGGACATTATCATCACAAATCGGTTATCCGCCATCGGCATGAACGCAGTTAAAATCGCTGCCAGTGGAGAGACAGCCAGCGATTTGTCACTCAAGTTTTTTATCTTCAATCAATTTCTCAGTCCAAATTTCGTCTAGATCGTGTTGAGTTTAGGAGCAATAAATTAAGATGCAATCACGCGCAGTCCGAGAAGGTTCGGTTGGATTGATGCTTATCGCTGGGTTAGCTGTCTTTGGCGCAATTTTCTTATGGCTTAGAGGATTGACACCAGGATCTCAGTCTTACAATATTATCGCGCAATTTGCTCAGGCACCAGGGATTCAGCTTGGTGGTGTCGTCAGATTTCGGGGGATTCGGGTAGGCAAAATTACCAAAATCGAACCAGGTATCAATGGAGTGGCTGTCGTGATGCAGATGGACGATCCCAATCTCACAATTCCCAAAGATGTTGCAGTAGAAGTCAGTCAAACTGGGCTAATCGGCGAACCCGTCATCGAAATTACCCCCCGCACTAATAATAATGTGGCGATCGATTCTCGCTCCCTCGCTGGGGCGCTAGATCCGCAATGCAATGGCAATTTGATTCTTTGTAATAATGCTAAAGTCAACGGTAAAATTGGCGCAAGTTTTAACGAAGTACTCCAAAGGGCCACAAAATTAATCGATTTGTATAGTAATCCTGAAGTAGTCAAAAACCTCAATAATACTTTAGTCAAAACTGGTGCGGCTGCTGAGGATTTCTCGCGACTGAGTAAAAGCCTCGATCGCGTGACTAATGATTTTTCTAAATTACCAAAAACTGTCGAAACCGAACTAAATAATTTATCAGCAAAAGCAAATGTCCTGACGGTATCATTCGATCGAACTAGTACCAAAATCGGTCAAAGTGCCGATAAGTTTACCGTAACTGCTGCCCAATTGACTGCTACTGCGGCTGAATACAAAAAATTAGCTGGCTCCGTTAATAGTTTAGTAGCTGAAAATCGGAAAACTTTTGCCTCTTCTCTGAATAATTTCGACAAGCTTAGTGTCGATCTTCGCAAGACGGTTAATAGTATTAATCCCTCAGTTGTTAAGCTAAACACCACCCTTTCAAAACTAAACTCAGATAAATTAGTCAAAGACTTAGAGGGAGTGTTGAGCAATGCCAATCAAACATCAGTGAATCTCAAAAATATTACCGCTAATTTAAACGATCCTAAAACCTTAGTCACATTACAACAAACGCTAGATTCGGCTCGTGCGACATTCCAGAATACTCAAAAAATCACCGCAGATTTAGACGATCTAACTGGCAATCCCGAATTTAGAAATAATCTCCGCAATCTCGTCAACGGCTTAGGCAAACTAGTCTCCTCCGCCGAACAATTGGAGCAGCAAGCTAAACTCGCCCAAACGATCGAACCACTAAGTAGATCGCTGACTAATATCAGCCAACTCCCTACCCAAAATCTAGTTAGTCCCGATTATTTCAGTCCCGCTCGTCAGCAAAAATTATTAATACCAACAGATCGAATCCAGCTAAATAGTCAGCCACTCCCAATTCCTATTCCCAAAAATAATCTCCGACTAACTCCAGTCTTAACTCCTAAAAATTAACCATTCGATCGAATGATAAAATCGCTATTATAGTGTCAACTACTTTGCAATAACCAAATCCCACTATCTGTGACTCCCGAATCATCGGGAGTCACCAACAGAAAATGCAACCCATGTACGAGCCGTTGCCGTGCTGCATAAAGCTTAGCCGCCTGACTGACTTGGCGATCGTTAAATGTCAGCATCACCCACCGATCTGCCAACCCCGCATCCAAAACCAAACCCCCCGGATCGTCACCCAAATAATTGAGACTCACAGGCGCTGTTTCCGCCACCCACCGCGCCAACCGCATCGACTGTCTGCCCCCGTAGATAATCACCCCAGGGATGGCTACATTCGCACCCAGACCCCAATGCGGTGGTAATAAATAGTCGGGCATCGAGACGATCGGGATCGGTCGATCGTGAAAATCTGACACCAACTGTCCGGCAGTCAACGTCACAAATTGCCACTTGTCCCCAACTAAATCGTCAGGAATCGGTAACGGCGGGGGTGACTCGATCGCCAGCGGTTGATAATGAGGATTAGCATAACTTTGAGCCTGTTGTTGCAATAACTTTTTCAGCGCCACCGTCCGCCGTGTCGCGACAACTTCAATACCTAATTTCGCTCCAGCCGTCTGGATTAATCCCCAACTTTGCGGACGAAAAACTTCGATTACTGATGGCAAATTATCTGTAGTTGCCAATTGGATCTGACTGGCAATCCACTCCGCATTTACCTGTTTTTGCGGACAAATCGCCGTATGATACCAACTCCCATCCGCTGCACAAATAACTAGCTCCCATAGGGTTTCGCCTCGTTCATTTTGCTGGGGACGACTAGAAATATCCGCTTGCCAAATAGTCATTTAAAGGATAATGGATAGGGGATAGGGTAATAAGTAATGGGTAATAGGCGATCGTCTATGGAGACTCCAAGCATAGAGCCTAAACCTGATAAACTAAATTTAATTCAGAGCCTCATACCAAGCATGGAAATTACCTGGCGATCGGTCAAAACCTATACTGATATCCTCTATCATAAAGCCGATGGCATCGCAAAAGTAACCATCAATCGTCCCGAAAAGCGGAATGCCTTTCGTCCGCAGACGGTATTTGAAATGTACGACGCGTTTTGCGATGCGCGGGAAGATACCAGTATCGGCGTGGTATTGCTCACAGGTGCTGGCCCCCATACCGATGGTAAATATGCCTTCTGTTCAGGTGGCGATCAGTCCGTGCGCGGATATGGCGGTTATCAGGGCGCAGACGGGATTCCGCGTCTAAATGTACTCGATCTCCAACGCTTGATTCGATCGATGCCCAAGGCGGTAATAGCCCTCGTTGCAGGCTATGCGATCGGTGGTGGACATGTCTTACACTTACTTTGCGATCTCACGATCGCGGCTGACAATGCGGTCTTCGGTCAAACCGGGCCGAAAGTCGGTAGTTTCGATGGTGGGTTTGGAGCGAGCTATTTAGCCCGCATCGTCGGACAAAAGAAGGCGCGAGAAATCTGGTATCTGTGCCGTCAATACGACGCACAAGCCGCACTCGATATGGGTTTAGTCAATACTGTGGTGCCTGTGGACAGACTAGAAGCAGTAGGCATCGAATGGGCGCAAGAGATCTTAGCCAAAAGTCCGATCGCGATTCGCTGTCTCAAAGCCGCTCTCAATGCCGATTGTGACGGGCAAGCTGGCTTGCAAGAATTGGCTGGGAATGCCACTATGCTCTACTACATGACCGAGGAAGGTGCTGAGGGCAAGCAAGCATTCCTCGAAAAACGCCAACCCAATTTTCGCCAGTACCCTTGGTTGCCATAGATTAAATCAGTAGACGCGTAGGGTGGGCACTGCCCACCAACAAGGTTTCAGGCTTTTTAGATATGACAAATATTTGCGCCGACCTACCTAGATATCTAGCACCCTTATCCTAATGTCCTAATGCCCAGGTCGGTAGTTAGACACCAATTGCCTGAAACCCATGTGGTGGGCAGTGCCCACCCTACTGAGACGACTGCCCACCCTACTTAATGAGCTATTAATGAATGCAAATACAGTGGTTATTTAGGTAATGGCTGCTCGCCAGAGCGCATTCTTTGCAATCTGATTTCTTGCTCGGCAACTTGTTGCTTGAGCAGTTCGAGTTGAGTTAGGGTAATTTGTTTCTGAGATTCGAGCACTTGTGTTTCGGATTTCAATTTGGCCATCCGGGCATTGTGATCGTCGGTGCGCCCTGGTTGATAGGTAATGCCCAGGTAGATAGTTGTATTTCTACCATCGATCGTATTGAGAGCTGCACCTAAATTTAGTCCAAAGTCGTTTTCGGTATTAACCGGATTTTGAATTACTGGACTTAAGGGAATGCTGGGATAATTAACTTGCTGACTATTATTCTGGCTATTTTGAGGATTGGTTTGGACGACGGTATTTCCATCCGAGTTGTTGCCGACAGTGGAAGTTTGAGGAGCGTTTTGAGTAGAAGTCTGTGCATGGGCGAGACCAGCTTCCATCAGCAAACCTGTGAAAATTAAGCTAGTTGTAAATATATATTTAATCATTATAAATCAGCTCGATCGAGGTATTGGGCGAATGGATATACCCAATATTAACTTACGTCTAACTTACTTATATAGGCTATATGTCTCTATTTACAAAAAAAGGTAATGGGCGATCTCGGCATCATCCCATTACCTCCTTATCTCTATCCTAATACGCGATCGATCCGGGGGACTGCCAATTGATGTTGGTGCAAGAGTAGTACAGACTGAATCAGATCGGGGCCGTGGACTTCGCCAGTTAGGGCAGCACGGAGACTTTGCATCACCACGCCCTTTTTGACGTTTTGCTCTTTTGTCACCTGTTTGATTAGCTCCTGGACATCGCTCTCGCTCAATTCTGACTTAGCTTTCATGGCTGTTGCCAGACTAGTTAGTACTTCTGTAGCACCGGGTTGAGCGACTTTAGCAGTAGCCTCTTCATCGAGGGTAACGCTATCGGTAAAGAACGTGCGACTGATTTCGACACATTCATCCAGCCGCGCTAGACTGGCACCGATGAGACTGGTAAGCCGGAGCAGCCAGTCGCGATCTGCGGTGGGGTCGAATGTAAATCCCGCAGCTTGCCAATAGGGAATTAATTGGGGCAATAGTTGCTCGGCGGGCATGGCATGGATATACTGACTGTTAATCCAGTTGAGTTTATCCCAATCAAATTTACCACCAGCTTTATTGACTCGATCGAAATCAAACTGTTTGGCTGCTTCTTCTAGCGTAAATAACTCTTCGGCATCGGGAGACGACCAACCCAACAGCGTCATATAATTGACTAGTGCTGGTGCGACATAGCCCATCTGCTTGAAATCATCGATCGAAGTTACGCCATCGCGCTTGGAGAGTTTCTTGCCTTCTTCACTCAGGATCAGGGGTGTATGGGCAAATTCGGGCACTTTGACACCCAAGCCTTCATACAGCAGGATTTGTTTGGCAGTATTGGCGATATGATCCTCACCACGAATGACGTGAGTAATTTTCATATCGATATCGTCTACTACTACCGCGAGATTGTAGAGCGGTTGTCCTAACTCATGTTCGTCAGCGGCGCGGGAAATCACCATATCCCCACCCAAATCGCTACCCTTCCAGGTAACTGTATCGCGAACCAGATCTACCCAGCTAATTTCACGATCGTTATCTATTTTAAATCTAATCACTGGACGCCGACCTTCAGCGATAAATGCGGCTTCCTGTTCGGGGGTAAGATCGCGGTGGCGGTTGTCATAGCCGGGAGGTTGATGATTTGCTTCTTGAGACGCGCGCAGCTCGTCGAGTTCCGCTGTGGTAGTATAGCAGCGATAAGCGCGACCATTATCGAGTAAAGTCTGAATCGACTGCCGATATAAATCGAGGCGTTGCGATTGAAATAATGGCCCCTCATCCCAATTTAAACCCAACCACTGCATCCCGTCGAGGATATTTTGGGTGTATTCAGGCTTGGAGCGTTCGGTATCCGTATCTTCGACGCGGAGGATAAATGTCCCCCCGGAGTGGTGAGCGAATAACCAATTGAAAACGGCGGTGCGAGCAGTGCCAATATGTAAGTTACCAGTTGGACTTGGAGCGATGCGAACTCTGACTGTCACGGCTAATTATCTTGAGCGGTACACCTTTGATTGTAAATGGTTCCGCTTGGGGAAGGGGAAAGGGTAATGGGTAATGGGTAATGGGTAAGAAAGGGGAAAGGGGAAAGGGGAAAGGGCAAGGTTGTAGATCTGCGGATTATGACAAAGCATTATTGCCGATCTCTATTCACTATCCACTATTCACTATCCACTATTCCCTATTCACTATCCACAAAAATAGACACCCTCACATCGAGAATGTCTTTTAACGCAAAGTTTTAGTTCGGTTGTAGTTTTCAAGATCCACTCACTTGGAGGCGAACGGATCTCACAAATCCTTGCTCAACTTAGCGGAAACCGACAGCAGCTTGCCAAACAAAGGCTAGAGCTAGAAATAATACTGGAATGATTGGCAGAACATCGACTAAGGGATCGAAGATGGCGTATGCTTCTGGCAATTTGGCAATTAGGAGTGCTGCGTCCATATTTTATTAATCCTTGTTTTTAGCACGGTTATTATAGTTACCCTATATTTTACCATGTCTGGGGTCGAGGAAGGGACGCTCGACCCTCGTGCATCATGTTTCCCCAACGAGCAGATCGCTCGAACACACGCGCATCGTCTACACATCGAGCCGTTCGTCACACTAGATATTTGCTCTAGCCTGACGAACCTGAGTACACTCGATCGGTGATGATGAAAACCATGCAGATGAAGTCCTGAAGAAATAGCTCGATCGAATCCAACTTAGTAGGCGTTACTGATTTGAAGTCTGATTTGTTACCAGGCAAAATGTGTAATCCCCCAAATCCTAAACCTAAAGCTTAAAGCCGAAAGCTTAAAACCTAAAGCCTAAAGCCTAAAGCCTAAAGCCCCCCTATTGATGGGCGTACTGGCGATCCTGAGTCGTCGGGATCGCGAAAGGGTGGGGTTCATCTTCCCCCAGGACGACTAGTTGTTGGCAAGGGATTTTATCTGATAAAATAGAACTAGCCATCATTCCAGTATGAATTTCCAGATAGCCATAGCTTGGGGCTTCAAATATCAGTCGTTGCCCGGGAAAGACCACCCGTTCAAAGTACCAGTTATGCACGTTGGTAATGCGGGCAACTTGGATTTGACTGGTGCTGTTGACATAGCAGCAACAAATGTCATCGGCGTTGTCTTGCGGTAATGGATCGAGAATGTGAGCCATAATAATCTATTTCACCTGGTACCCAGAGAAAGATCGACACCTTCAAGGTATCACTCCTATTTAGAGAGAAGCTGTAAAGTTTACTACTTTTCGTGCCTATCGGGGATCGCTCGAATAATCTATCTGTAAAAATCATCGCACCTGGGCGAGAGAATCCCCATCTGCGCCTACCTTTCCCTGTGAGTTTTGTGTAAAGTTATATTAAAGACATTAATAAAACTTCGATCGGGATTTGAGGATTTGCCGGATTTGACGGATTGCGGAAAGTGCGTTCTTGGGGTTTCCCCAAGTCGAGCACCTTTTCAAGACAAGGTTATCAGTGCTAATCTTTGCCCCCCTATTCCCTATTCCCTATTCCCTATTCCCTATTCCCTATCCCCTAAATTATGAATACACGGATTCTCTATTGTCGCCTACCTTGTAATCCGATTTTCCCGATTGGGGTAGTATATTTATCAGATCACGTTCACAAGCAGTTTCCCGATGTCGAGCAACGGATCTTCGACGTGGGTGCGGCGGTACCTCTAGATTATGGTAAGTCGCTCGATGCCGCGATCGACGAGTTCCAGCCCAACTTATTGGTATACTCGTGGCGGGATATCCAGATCTACGCACCAGTGGGCGGACGCGGCGGCAATCCGCTCCAGAACTCCTTTGAAGTTTTCTACGATCGCAACCCGCTCAAAAAGCTGCGTGGGGCGCTCGGCGGGGCGCGGATGCTCAAGAGCCACTATACCGAACTGTGGCGGAATATGTCCCTGATTAAGCGCGGATTCAAACGTGCCAAGCGATATCATCCCGATACGCAACTCGTCGTCGGTGGGGGGGCTGTCAGCGTCTTCTACGAGCAATTATCTAAGAGTTTACCAAAGGGTGCGATCGTCTCGATCGGCGAAGGTGAAGCCCTGCTAGAGAAGATTAACAAAGCCGAAGAACTCACTCAAGAACGTTGCTATATCGTCGGTGAAGCCCCTCGCAAAGGATTGGTACACGAACCGCCCGCCCCGATCGAAAAGACGGCGTGCAACTATGATTATATCGAGACGATCTGGCCGGAATTTAGCTATTACTTGCAAGATCGGGATTTTTATGTCGGCGTGCAAACCAAACGCGGTTGTCCGCACAACTGTTGTTACTGTGTTTATACCGTCATTGAAGGTAAGCAGGTTAGAATCAATCCGGCTGATGAAGTAGTTGCCGAAATGCGGCAATTGTACGATCGCGGAATTCGGAACTTCTGGTTTACCGATGCTCAATTTATCCCCGCCCGACGTTATATCGATGATGCGATCGAGTTATTACAAAAGATCGTCGATAGTGGGATGACAGATATCAAATGGGCAGCTTATATCCGCGCTGACAATCTGACACCCGAACTGTGCGAATTGATGGTAAAAACCGGGATGAACTATTTTGAGATCGGGATTACCAGTGGCTCGCAGGAGCTAGTTCGCAAAATGCGAATGGGCTATAATCTCCGCACCGTTCTCCAAAACTGTCGCGATCTCAAAGCCGCCGGATTTGAAGATATGGTATCGATTAATTACTCATTTAATGTCATCGACGAACGCTTTGAAACGATCCGTCAAACGATCGCCTATCATCGCGAAATGGAGAAGATT